>JBBSDW010000012.1:0-34210 GCA_038240295.1 Kapaibacterium sp. (SeqCode) | reverse complement strand
GAACTGTACGATTATTAATATGTCATTTTCGAGCGCCGAACAGGAGCACTCGCCAAACTGCGCTCACGCGCGAGTCAGAATGACGGGTAGCTTGACCGTGAAGGTGGTGCCGCGTCCAGGCTCGCTTTCAACTTCAATCGTTCCATTATGCGCTTCCACGATCGAGCGGACAATCGCGAGCCCCAGTCCGAGCGATCGGTCTCCCATTTCATTCGGGCCCGATCGCGCAGCGTCGGTTCGATAGAAGCGTTCAAAGATCTTCGGCAGCTCGCTCGCTCCGATCCCCATTCCCGTGTCGGAAATTCCACAAATCACACGTTCACCTTCTGCATGCAGGAACATTGTCACTGCTCCAGTGGGGGTATACTTGAGCGCGTTGTCGAGCAGGTTCATCACGACCTGATAGAACCTTGTCGGGTCGATCGAGACCGTGAGGCCCCGACAATCATCGTCAAGTTGCTTGATCAATTCAAGTCCGCTGGCTTCCGCGAGGATCTCTCCATCTTCCGCGAGCGAACTGAGGAAATCATAGAGCACGACTGGTTCGCGTTCGAGCGCAAGCCTTCGATCGTCGGCACGCGAAAGCAGTAGCAAGCCCTCGACGATGCGCTGCATTCGCTCGACTTCTTCCATCAGGCTTTCGAGTACCGATCGTGCTTCGGCTGGTTCGAGCTTGTCTGCCAATTCGAGATGTCGCTGGGTCTGCTCGATCTCGCCTTTCATGATCGCAAGCGGAGTCTTGAGTTCGTGCGATGCATCGGAGGTAAAACGCACGACCTGCTCGAACGAGCTTTCGAGTCTCGCAAACATCGAGTTGAGCGTGGCGGTCAATACACGCAGTTCACGGTCTCGCATGCCTGGAAGTTCGATTCGTTGCGAGAGGTTTTTCGCGCCGATCTCGCGAGCCATGTCTGCGATATGTTCGATGGGTGCGAGCGCCTTTCGTGCAAGCCAGAAACCACCGAGAGCCGAGATCAGAAATGCGAGCGGCAGTAGATAAAGAAACGAAGAACGGAGTCGCGAAAGCGAATCATCAACCTCCGTGGTAGGAAATGCTACGTACACGACGAATCGTGCATTAGCCGCTCGGGCAACGCGGTACTCTTCGTTCTGGAAGTCGAGCTGCTCGATGACGATCGACGAATCGTCGTGCGCGCGGTCGTGCTTCCACAGTCTCGCCAGCGTGTCATGCGCAAGATTCTGCGAATGGAACATGACCGGTCCCGTAGTCCCCTTGCTTCTTGCGCCAGGCCGTTCGTGAATTTCGACAAAATTATTTCGTTTGCTCGAAAGGTTGCGTTGCACGATCGCATCCAGCGGATCGATGTTTACACCGGAAGAATCCTGAAAGGAAAGCTCGGTCAGGATCTCATCGATCAATCTGCTGATGACCCTGTCCGTGAGTGCCGCGCCTGTCACGGTGTCTGGGGCTTCGGTCAAGACTCGATCAACCAGGTCCCGGAGTGACCCGTTCGAATGCATACGTCCGTGCCGGAGTATCTCCTCCGGATTGCTGCTCGCAGGCAGGCTGCTTACTAACGAAAGTGTGATCTTTGCATCCTCGGTAAGTGAATTATCCAGACCCTCGACCACCGACCTGTTTATGATCAGGATCTGCACCAGACCCACACCGGCAACGGTGAGCACGACAAGCAGCGAGTACCACAGGATCAATCTTACGCGAAGCATGCAGTTGTAAACCGGCAGTCAGGGATTGAGTTCGGCTTAGAAGATTGAGGGACTCACTCGGAGTTCTGGAATAACCTCATTGGTTGCAGGCTCAAGACAAAACGCCAGACGGCGTTAGGGCTGTCTGGCGTTCCAGGGATACTTTGGCTGTTAATCCTTCTTGATCAGCTTGACCGTTCGTACTTCACCCGTCGGGGTTGAAAGACGAGCGTAGTAGGTGCCGTTTGCGAGCGTCTTGCCATCGACCATAAAACGATGGGCACCGGGGCCATAGACGTGTCCCATTTCCTCGCCCTGGACGTTACGGCCAAGTTGGTCGTAAATGCCGAAGCGTACGTACGCAGTGGAGGAAAGCTCAAACATAACCTCGGTGCCGATTCCGAATGGGTTGTTTGACGTATGCACATTAAAGATTGATCTTGGTCCAGCATCCTCCGTCGCTACGGATGCCAGATTCAAGAGCGAGTCCAAGCCCAACTGATGCAGCGAAGGCAAAGTTGTATCAAGATGTACGACACTCGTATCGAACCCTGAGCTAAGGTAGTTCTGCCACTGCCAACTTCTGCCGCTATTGTACTCGTCAATATTATTCTTCCGAAAAGACATACACTTTGGATCGTCAATTAAATATTTCAGCACTGTCAGGGAAGGATTAGTGGACCCATAGCACTCCCCAATCGTCCAGAGACACTGGCAACAGTAATTAGGATCCCATTTGTTAAGATATAATACCGATTTTAGCCATTCTCTCAATCTGTAGGTCTTCAGTGAGTCGTCAGCTAAATTATTTGTAACGGCTGTCCGTATACATTGGAGTGCCCGGAAGGAGCCGGTATCGTTTGCGCAATGCTCGATATAGTATTCCAGTGTATCTCGACTTGCCCTCCACTCGCCAGTGACTTGATAAGCCTGGCCTAAGCCGAACAACCGACCGCATGTCAGCACTTGACCTAAAGGATCGACTTTGCCCATCTGATGATTATCGCTCTTGGAATGGCTGACAAAACCGTCGCCACAGCTGATAGATCCTCCGACAGCCGTCTCCACGCTTCGTACCAATGAGCCAGTACACGTATACGTCACGCTGGGGAAATTGGAACTTGAAACTGATGGATCGACACCTCCCCAACAGTTCTGATTAATATTATCGATCGAACTACTCCCAGATGTGGACAAAATTAGATCGGGAACAGATATCGATCTAATAATATTATTTTCACAAAAGTAAGACCACGTCCATGGCTGCGAAACGTTTCCCAATTTGATGTAAGAACTGCTTGTCAATCTTATTTGCGACACGCCATTTCCAGTGAGCGTGTCATACGCGGCATCATCGATGCCGCTCGTGCTCAATGGACCGTGGACCCCGGTTAGATCGGGCATTGCTGTAGTTGACACCACATCGATGCCAGGGGCGGAATTGTTGCTAATATTGGTAAAAATGATATGGCCGAGGTCGTCAGCATCAGACACGTATCCTTGATCGCAACTTGAAACCTGATTGAGTTTGACGTAACCAACGTAATTGTCGGCTCGAATGCCTGCTCCAATACCGGAGCTAACGCAATTACTAATGCGGTTCATGCATAGCAACGAGTTCAAGTTGGATGGAATTGACCCGCTGATTTGTACTCCATGGGTTACAACGCCGCATTTGTAACCACCGCCATCGATAGTATTATGAATTACGCCTGATCGAGTATCCCACAACGTAATCGCCGTGTCGATAGCACTCGGAGGGTTATCGGACTCGAAGACATTGTCTTCAATTGTGACCAGTTGCTCCGCGTATGCTGCTGAATTATCATAGTACTCTACGCATATGCCGCTGAGCCTGTCTAAAGTTGAGCCATTTAACCGATCGATGCGCGCGAAGGTGTTATTAGTTATGTACTCATTTCCGTAAGACGAAACATTGCCCGACCGAGTAAGCAGTATTCCTGCATTCGCCATGTAGTCAAACCAGCTGTTCTCGACCGAAAAGGTCGAGACAAGATCGTGACCATATACCTGGAATCGCACAAAGTTGCAATATGAGAGGCTGCAGGCACCATCGCTGAAGGTTGTGCCGTTGCCATCAAAGTCAATACGGCCCATGCCTCCATATGATACCCCCACAGAGTTTGAAAAATCAGAATAGGTCGCCGTGAACTGCGTCCCCGATGGACAGATGTCGTAGTCATGCCCCGATCCTGATTGTGTGCAAGGTTCGACGAAGACAACGCCGACGCTGTCGCCTGTTGGAATGTGACTAAAGACATCAGTATATGTCATTCCGGAAGGCCCGACGAAGGTTGACTTTCCATTCACTGAACTCGAACCCCTATGTCGAGGGTCTGTCACAGCATACCCTTCAAGCATTTCAATCTGAGCGTGGCTTGACGAAAATGAACCGTTGCCGCCGATGTCAAAATTTGCTCCAGGTTCCACTTCTAAAAATGCGGGGACTAAGGAGCTCACTCCCAAAAGCTGCACCGTAATCGCCCCGGCGCCGTACTCCGATTCCAGCGGCGATAGAGGAAATCTTGAAATATTGAAACTGGTGTAAGCACCAGTATTGCGGCAATCGAAGACGCTTGCCGGATTCACGATGACCGTATGCGAGCCGTAGTAGTCATATTCGGTCGAAGGCGTGATACCCGTTGAGACATTGAAGTCCATATACGCCTCAATGTTTGACTGAGGCATCGTTGTCAAAAAGGCTTGGGGGTGAGCTGAACCGTCGACCTCGGTTCCGTCGTTGCCAATTCTCAATACAGAATTCTGATCCATCATCACAAGTTCGGACCCTCCGGGTGCCCAGGCTTCCCCGTTCACATTATAGAGCGTCGTGTTGGGGTCCGACCACATACTCGCTCTCAATCCCTGCAATAGCCGTGCACCATTTGTTCCACCGTGTCCGGTGCCATCACCCAGCATGGAGGTAAACGTTAAAATCGTGTTCTCGTCGATGGGCTCATCGAATCTCCGGACGTCTCGCGAGTAGTAATGCATATGCGGGCTCGAAGAGGTATTGAACCAGTGGACGTGAATGCCCTCCTGGTTTACTGCGGCAACAAATTTATCCGTTCTGATCAAATTCCCTCCCACATAGCTGATTGCAAGCCTCGTGTCACTCGTACTCGCAAGTACGCCATTGTCGGCTCCGCGAATAATCATAAGAGGGTCGGCCAGTGTGCCCGATGTAGGGAGATTCACACTTGAAAGACGGTACAGACAATGAAACTGATTGAAATTAGATGTTTGATTCTGGCCGTCGTATGGATTTGCGAACGCACAAATGGGCTCATTTACTACTGAGTACCCAGGCGTATGATTGCTGAAGGGCGCAGATGATGGAAATAGGTAGGCACCGCCCAAATGGTAGGTTCCTGTAAGCGGCCCGTCGCAGTAGGCGGCATTGGGAGCTGGAGACGTAACAGGTTTATACAGGATGAGGTCTCCCGCCGAGGTCACGACATAGATAGCGTGAATGAGCGACGCTGAACCAAGAATGCTGCTGACCAGCGCTCTTGCATGAGAGGGGAAATAAGGTGCGACCGCCAAAGTGTTTGGGTTGACATATGACCCGGGGATGGAGATAGTAACGAAGCTCGTGCCGTTATATTCTTGAAAGCCCAGGGCACCGCCCGTAGTGGCTGTCAAGTATGCAACGTCAAAGACTGGATTCGACCCCGCAAGGCGAACATCGCAAGCCACGGTTGGGTAAACACCCGCAGCGACGAGCGTTGGACCCAACGCGACGGAATTGTCCTTGATATTAAGCGCCATTGCGTATATACCGGCGCCTGAACCTGAGGTAATATCCGTTCTCCATACAATATAAACGTAGTTGGAGTCAGATGCAACGTCGAACCAGTCTCGGTAGTCCATCCCAGTCGTCGAGGTAACGGTTCGCGTTCCTACGCTGGCAGAAGTGTAGGTGTAAACCGAACCGCGCACGGGGTATAACGAGGCTACCGGTGTCGTTACGGTTTGAGTGGGGAAGCTAATGTCAATCTGCTGATCGCCACTTGTGCCAGTGTAATTTCCTCTGCTGTCGTTGAGCCCTTTGACAATAAAATTGGCCCCTGTTGCATCCGGCCAAACGTACCTAGCCCTTCCGTCCAAGTTGGCAGTAACTTTAACATGCGTTGGGAAGGTCGTACCTAAGGAACCCTCACCCATGATACAAGTGGCAGCTTCAGCGCCTCCCGAGACACTAATGGGAACAAGCGCATTTGCCAGCAAGAACCATCCACTTGAGGGATCTGTCGGTGATGTTGTCGCGGTATTGGACGAAACTGTCCATTGCCCATAGCCATTTGCGGCGAGGCATTCCATTGTCAAGTTCATGACAGTATCGCCCGCTCCGTCTGCTATAGACTGCGGAACAATCTGCTCATAGAACTGACCGGTGAGGTTCGTTGCTGAGGTATCAGTGAAATGATACTCACCGTTGTGCTGCGCGCTTGAGATTGAGGAAGAGCTGCTCAGTAAAAGAGCGACGAGGCCGAGAACACGGAAAAGAATAGCGGTGCTATTCACGTAACGGTTGGGATTCATATTCCGAGTTGATTTTAGAACGAATTCGCCCTGCGAGGCGGAGAAACGGGGGCCAACTGTAACGGTCCGAGGAATCTTCGTCGACACGGTAATCTGGAACGCTGCAAAGATAAGTCAAACGTAAACGAAAAGCAAGAGCGTCAGCGAACTATTTTTCGAATTACAAATAATTGCTTTCTCCTAAATCAGACAGAAGAGGTCGCCAAGAACGGAACCACCAAATCACATACTCGTTCTGTAGTGCTCGCTTTTCTACACTTACCACCCGAGAGGGTTCATCCATTTGTTCGAGCATTCCACTAAGACGAATCACAAGGAGCATTCCATGAAGTTGAAGCTTTCCATCGCTGCACTCTCCATTTATTTTCTACTTCCCAACTGGGCACACTCGCAATCATTCGATCGCAAGGAACTCTGCACCGATTGCAAACCCTGCGACGATTTCTATAAATATGCGAACGCTGGATGGCTTGCACAGCATCCGATACCCGGCGATCATGCGCAGTGGAGTCACTGGGACGAAATGATCGATCGCAACCAAGACATCATGCATCAGATCCTCTCCGAAGACAGCGCGAAGGTGAAGAACCATCTCGTCAAGATGGGTTCGAATGAGCAAAAGCTCGGCGATTTTTATGCGACTGCGATGGACACGGCTCAACTGGAACTCGAGGGCATCAAGCCAATCGTTGGTGAACTCAAGCTGATCGAAGAGATGGATAACCTGGATGATCTGCGGCGCGAGGTGGCGCATTTGCATCCTATCGGCGTCCGAGTGCTTTTTAACTTCGGCTCCGATATCGATTCAAAGAACAGCAGTCGCGTCGTAGCCTCCGGTTGGCAGGGTGGGCTCGGACTTCCTGAGCGCGAATATTATTTCAAGCAGGATCCGAACTCGGTTGAAATACGCTCCGCCTATTTGAGATACATCGCGCATCTCTTCATGTTCTCGGGCCGAGATTCCGTTTGGAGCTATGCGCATGCACAGTCCGTAATAGATATCGAGACATCGCTTGCACGTGCATCGATGACGCTTCCCGAACAGCGCGATCCCGACTCGACCTATCACGATCTCTCGATCAAGCAACTCACAGCGCTCACCCCGCATTTCAATTGGATCAAGTATCTTCAGGAGATCGGCGCACCTGCGGTAAAGGATGCGCTCTTCGGTCAACCGGCATTTCTTCGTTCGATGGATTCGCTGATCGCCGCGCGACCCATGGAAGACTGGCGCGCGTATTTCCGTTGGCATCTGCTCGCTCGCGTTTCCGGTGATCTCGACACACGCTTTGATCGCGAGAGCTTTGCGTTTAATCAATTGCTCTACGGCGAGAAGGTTGAAATGCCGCTTTGGAAACGAAGAATTCGGCTGACCGATCGAGCGCTCGGCGAGGCGCTTGGTCAAGAATATGTGAGGATCGCGTTTCCGCCCGAGGCAAAGGCGAAAATGCTCGTCATGCTCACGAATCTTCGCGAAGCTTTGCGCTCAGATCTGATGCGGCTTGACTGGATCGGCGAGACAACGCGAAAACGCGCGATCGAAAAATTGAACGCATTCACACAAAAGATCGGCTATCCGGACACATGGCGGGATTACTCGGCACTCAGGATCGATAACGGTCCCTTCGTGCTCAATGCATTTCGCGCGAGCAAATTCGGATTCGACCGCGAAATCATGAAGATCGGAAAGCCGGTCGATCGAACCGAATGGGGCATGACCCCGCCGACGGTCAACGCCTATTACAATGCAAACATGAACGAGATCGTATTTCCTGCCGGGATCCTGCAGCCTCCGTTCTTCGATTCAAAGTCGGATGATGGCTATAACTACGGCGCGATCGGTGCGATCATCGGGCACGAGATGACACATGGCTTCGACGATGAAGGCGCAAAGTTCGATGCGAAGGGCAATCTTTCGAATTGGTGGGCGCCCGAGGATCTCAAGCGATTCCAGCAAAAATCGCAATGCGTGATCGATCAGTTTAATGGCTTCACAATTCAGGATACGATCCATCTCAAAGGCGAGCAAGTCGTTGGCGAGAGCATCGCAGATCTTGGCGGCGTAACGCTTGCCTATAATGCCTACATGAAATCGCTCGAGGGCAAACCGCATCTGGTGATCGATGGCTTTACGCCCGAACAACGCTTTTTCATCGGCTGGGCAAGGGCGTGGGGCGAAAACATACGGCCTGAATATGAGCGGACGCTCGTTTTCACCGATTTTCATCCCGTAAGCTATTATCGCGTGATCGGCCCGCTCTCGAACTTCGCCCCGTTCGCCGAAGCCTTCCATTGCGTCGCCGGCGACCGAATGGTACGCGCAATGTCCGATCGCTGCGTGATCTGGTGATGAGAGATTTTACGTGGAGCTTGATTGAAGAAGGATTTGTGAGTAAAGAGTTTAAAATGAATGCGGGCCGCCTTTTGGCTGCCCGCTGAGTTTCGACGTTAAGGAACTCCAATAACCTTACTGCCGACCTTTCTCAAGTCTGACTAAAGAACAGAAACTCTGGATCGAAGAGTTAGTCCATGATCCTTCTCAGAAATGTTGGGCGGTCGTCGCGACTCCGCTCTTCGCGATTGCGCTCTTCGCGACTCCGCTCTTCGCGATTGCGCTCTACGCGATTGCGTTCTTCGCGTGGTTCTGGCTTTGCGTCGCCGTAGCTGCCCGTGCGGGCGGCGAGTTCGGGTTCTGCATCCGATTCCTCGATCGGTGGGATCAATACGCCACGGCGCATGTCTGTTATTTAAAAGACCTCACGAATCGTGAAGTGATCTTCTTCACGCATAAGTACAACAAATCGATTCCCAAGCGCAAAAAGCCGGCTCTGAGTAGGAAGTCGTTGAGGAGCTGAAAGTCGAATTCCATCGCCATTATAGACCGTCAGGCAGGGTGGCCCCGGTTTCTTATATGTGACGACACCAATGCGGTTCGAATCGGTTACCAGAAGGTGAATGATTTCCGATGCCTCGTCAAGATAAGAAAGTGCGATTCTGCGTTGTTGGCATTGTGGACTAATTTTGGTAATTTGACCTGAATCTACGTAGAAGGAAACGCCACCCCTCGAGGTCATTAGGCCAGGCGATGAAGGAGTATTGCCAACGCAAACCTGATTGTGCCCACCCTAAAGAAAGTCATGCTGTCGTCCCTTCGAGCTTCCATATTGGCAACCCACAATGCTTGCGTCGAGGGATCGATATGCAGGGTTCCAGCATATGCTCTGTTTGTCATCATCAAAGTATTCCACCCTCGAGCATCAAAGCGCTTAACAATGTAACTCGATCTTCGGAAAGCGGTGGAGGAAGAATTATAAGTGGTCGTATCATAAGGTTGTGTCAACATGGCGTAACTACAAATGATACTTGAATCTGGAAGGAGGAATAGGTCACCGGGCAACACTAATGCCGTATCCCCTAAATGGGTTTCCGGAAACGTCGTTTCATTTTTGACTTTTCCGGTAGTGTCCAGTAAATACACGGATCCTTGTGTTTTCCATCGGACGTCAAATAGGCCATTACCCACATCGCACGCGGACAGTGACAAAGCATTGGGCGGATTACCAGGCAATTTGAACCGAGCGCGCGGGCTTCCCAGGACACAGGTGTCTTGAGCTGTGTTAAAAAGAATGGAATCAATTGACCGATATGCCTGGGCGAATTCAGTTACCTTTCCGATTCGTTCGAGGTGAATTAACCTTCCTCGATAGAAGGTCGCACCAAATCCTTGAAGTTTTGAGGCTACGTCGAAAGGAATCTTGGCAATTATACTCGAGTCTTTTGGTTTCTTTGGATCAATAACGTTCTCGGATTCGATAAGATAAACTGACGTAGACTGTTCCGCGATTGATGGCAAGTCCAACCAACCATAGCGCACTTCTGACCCACAAGCTTGGCAGCTTGTCTCGGGAGTTGGGACCAGCAATACTTGGAATGGCTTATTAGCCGTCTGCTTCTCTTGCAAGCGGAAATAGACCTGCGTGAATAAGGAATCAATGCGTGTAGGGAGCTTGCCATAGCGCCCTACACCCAATTGAACTGAGAAAAGCAGAGAGAATATTATACAAGTTAGTGGCATGCTTGGACTTGCGCGTTTGGCTCTTGGGCTAACACGTCACTTACGATATTTCTTCCAGTAAGAGAGTAGTACAAACACACGCCATACGGCATGGCTGTTGAGAATTGCGTTGTTCGATATAAATCGGCAGAGACCAAGGATCCTGATTGCGTATTCGCTGATACCGTTTTGCATTCTACAGTGCCCCCACTCCCGTCATCTACAACTAGCTTGAAAACGCAGTTAGTCCCTGGACCGTCGCAGGTTATCATGTGGGTGTCTGCGTCCTCTGAGCCGTAAAGCGTGTAAATTAGAGTAATAGGCTTAGCACAAACCGTGTTGGCGTTGAAAGCTAGTAGAGCAAAAAGAAAACATGGAAATGTTTCAGTTTCATATGGTTGTACAGTAAAGGTTATGATCGGAGTCTTTCTCAACCTTCCATTAATAAATACGTTCCAAATAAATACGTTCCAAACGTTAACGCGGTTTTAAACAGTTTTAATTTCATCTGGGTAAAAGTGCCTCTGAAAAAGCGTGCGCTGTTTTGGCGAACGTTTTCATGCGACGAACCTAGTTTCGTGCTTCCATCTCTTTTGTAAGTACAATTACAGCCGTGATCTCAGCAATTAACTTGCACCTAGTGCCACGACTCAAAAGTATACTGTCTTTATGAAATCTCGGCTTGAGTGTATGTTTTACTTCGACCAAGGGATTGCATTGAATCGACGAAAATTAGTCCATAATCCGCCGAAGGAATGTCGGGCGATCGTCGCGATTACGCTCTTCGCGATTGCGTTCTTCGCGATTGCGTTCTTCGCGTGGTTCTGGCTTTGCGTCGCCGTAGCTGCCCGTGCGGGCGACGAGTTCGGGTTCTGCATCCGATTCCTCGATCGGTGGGATCGATACACCACGGCGCATATAGGCTGGCTGATCGAATTCCTTTAGATCGCGTGTGCCGGAAGGAATATGTCCTCCGTCGGCTCGCGGACTTAAGCGTATGCCTGAACTTCGCATTGGTGCTGCGACGGTCGCTGGCGCGCGGTCATAGGAATTCGTACGTTCTTTTTCCGTAAGCGTGCCGCGCGAATACATACGCTCAATCTTTGGAAGTTCGGTCTTGTCGCCGCGCTCTTCCGGAATGTATTGCGGCTCGTTCGAAGGTTGATTGATCCTCTCGACGCGTGGCTTCACGCCATTTTCCTGCACGTGCGCAACTGGCATCTGTGCGCTCGGCGCGTAGGAGAGTCCGGTGAATTTTGTCGTCTTCGTCGAGTTGAAGCCGGTCGCGATGACCGTAACCATCACTTCATCCGACATCGTATCATCGAGCACCGCGCCAAAGATCAAGTTCGCATCGTCGCCTGCGGCGTCATGAATGATCTGCGTTGCTTCGCTAACTTCGAGCAATGTCATCGAGCGTCCGCCGGTGATGTTGACAAGCACGCCCTGTGCGCCTGCGATCGAAACGCCTTCGAGTAGTGGCGAACTGATCGCGTTCTCCGCAGCCTGTGCAGCGCGATGATCGCCGGTGCCAATGCCCGAACCCATGATCGCATCGCCCATCTCGCGCATCACTGTTCTGACGTCAGCAAAATCTACGTTGATGTAGCCATGGCGAATGATGAGCTCGCTGATGCCTCGCGTTGCGTTGTAGAGTACTTGGTTTGCAATCGAGAAGCCTTCCATAAAGCTTGTCGAATGTTCGACGAGCGCGAGCAGCTTCTGATTCGGAATAACGATGAGCGTATCGACATGCTTACGAAGTTCTTCGATGCCATCGTCGGCTTGTTTCGCTCGGCGCTTGCCTTCGAAGCTGAACGGCTTCGTGACAATCCCGACGACAAGTGCACCGACCGACTTCGCAATGTTCGCGACGACACTTGCGCCGCCCGTGCCTGTGCCGCCACCCATGCCGGCCGTTACAAAGACCATGTCGGAGCCATTGAGCAAGCGCGCAATTTCTTCACGATCCTCCTCGACCGCATTCTTGCCTACCGAAGGATCGGCGCCAGCGCCAAGCCCACGCGTGAGGTTTTTGCCGATCTGCAGCTTCGTGCCTGCTTCGGAGCGTTCGAGTGCCTGCTGGTCGGTGTTGAGTACGCAGAACTCTACGCCTTCGAGGCCTTTGTTGATCATGGCGTTCACAGCATTCGAGCCGCCGCCGCCAACGCCAACGATGCGGATCTTGGCGCCGTATTCCGATTTGGTGTCTAATTCGATCATATCCGTGTGCGGAAAAAACTTTTGAATGTCACAACTCCTGATTGTCGCTGATATTGGTCCGAGCGTAATTCGTAGTTACAAATGCTCGAACCACTCTTTCATCCTGTTCACGATCCCCTGCTTCATTTGGGGCTCATCCTGCTCGCCAGCCTCTTCGATGACCGGCGCTTCTTCAACCGCTTCGTCGATGTAGGAAGCAAAGCCATGATGATCGTGATTCTTGAATGCGTAGAGCACAAGTCCGACGGCGGTCGAAAAGACCGGCGACTCCACTTCCTTCACGAGGCCTGCGCCAAAGCCCATCGGCATACCGATCTTGACCGGCATCCCGAGAATTTCTTCAGCAAGTTCGCGTGTGCCGTTTGTCATCGAGCCGCCGCCGGTGAGTACGACTCCAGCCGATAGGTTACTCGCATAGCCAGAGCGTTTGATCTCCGCAAGTGAGAATTCGAGAATCTCTTCCATGCGCGGTTGAATGACCCTCGCGAGAACCGATTTTTGTATTTCACGCGGACGGCGACCGGCGAGCCCCGGCAACTGGATCACTTCATCACGCAAAATGTGCGAGACGACCGCGCAGCCGTATTCACGCTTTAACCGTTCGGCCTGATCGGCGAGAATGCCCAGGCCGCGACGAATGTCGTCGGTTACTTTTTGGCCTGCGATGCCTATGACCGCGGTATGGCGGATCGTGCGATCTTCGAAGACGGCGATATCGGTAGTGCCGCCGCCGATATCAACCAACGCGACACCTACTTCCTTTTCTTCTTCGTCGAGCACTGCATAGCTCGAAGCGAGTGGTTCGAGTACGATGTCGCGCACTTTGAGTCCGGCGCGTTCGACGCAGTTATAAATATTCTGGACAGCAGTAACGAGTCCGTTGATGATGTGGACGCTCGCTTCCAGGCGAACACCCGACATCCCTATCGGCTCGTAGATGCCATCCTGACCATCGACGATGAACTCCTGCGGGATAACATGAAGGATTCGGCGATCGGTCGGCAGATGCACCTTCTTCGTGTCTTCGATGAGCCGGAGCACATCTTCGGTTGTGATCGTCCGATCCTGATTGCTGATCGTTACGACACCACGCGATTGAAACGACTGAATGTGATCGCCGGCAATACCGACGACGACTTCGCGGATCTTGACTCCGGACTGTGCCTCGGCCTCGGAGATCGCTTTTTCTATCGAGCGAACAGTCTTTTCAATGTTTGTCACGACACCTCTTGAGAGACCATCGGCGGCAGCATGGCCGACGCCGAGTATGGTCATCGTGTGAGGTTCGTTGAGCGAGATCGCAGCGACAATGGCGCAGACTTTCGTCGTGCCGACATCGAGCCCGACAATGATGCGTCCCGGTTCAAGTCCGTTCGGCATCCCCGTCATGGGCGCTGAGCTTAGCGATGATGTGCTGTAGTTCGGCGAGCCGTAACCGTTCGAACTAAAGCCTGATGAAGATTCCTGATAACCAGCCATTCTGGTAGTGTTTCGTTTGGGCGTTTGGAGTTTTTCTTAGTGGCTCATTTGTACGATCGTCCCTGAGCCCTGGGACTTTTTTACACTTTGATGATCCGGCATTGTCTGCGCGAGTGCGAGTGACTTCGTTGAATCCTTCATTGGATTTGTCAACGGTGCGTTGTGCAGTCCGTCGGTTCGCTTGACGATGATCTCCCCTTGAAATCTGGCATCGACATATAGCGGCGGATGCGCTTCGATGTCATGCTGCAAGTTTCGCTTCCACGCTTTTGCAAGCAATGCAAGCTGCCGATCGAATTGCGACGTCATGACAGGTTTCTGCGGCACGCCGCTCTGTTGCTCGGTCAGCAATTCGAGCGGTTGATCGTCCGGCGATCCAAGAAAGATCGGAGTTTGCGTCGAAAGCGTGTACAGCAAATAGCCGCCGGTCGGCGTACGCTTAAGCTCTCCGATAGCATCTGCCATCGCCCCTTGTTCGATCGACTGGAGCTTGAGTACAAGCTTCGTCATCGCCTGATATGCGATCGAATCCTTTTCGCCGATGCCTGAAAGCAAGGGCAGTTGGATCAGCCGCGCAGGATCGCGTAAGCCTTCGAGTTTTTTTGGCCGCATCACATATCCATCACGATCGATAAGCAGCGTTTCGCCCGAGGCCGATCGCATGATCGCTGTCGGGTGGCGTTCTTCGACTGCGAGTACGATCGTTGCGGGGTTCGTCTCGCGGCGTGGAAATGCTGCTTTGATAAGCGCGTGTTTATCGATGCGTGCCGCAATTTGCTTCAGGTCGATGTCATAAAAACGCTGACCGCGATCGATCGCCGCGAGCGAGATGATCTGCTTTTCGGTCAAGAGCTTCGAGCCTTCGACGCGAATGCGTTCGAGTGCGATATCCTTTTCAAATCCCGTTGCAAAGAATGCAACCCCGCCAAGCACGAGCACCACCGCAACGAGTGCGACAGGCACCCACTTCGAATGACGCCACGAGGCATGCTCTTCTACTTCTTCCTGTGCGTCCGCTTGTATGTCTTTCTCATCACTATACTCGTACGCAAGCTCTGCTTCGAGCGCTGCAGGATTGTTCGTCTCGATCTCGCTCGGCTCATCGTCAACTTCATCGTTGCCATGCAGCATCCGCGCGCGAGGCTTTCGGTCGCCCGTGCGCTCGCGTTCGGGAAGATTTGTATACGTCTTCCTCGGACTTGGCTTGCTATTAATAACGACTTTCACTTCAGAGCTTTTCAAAATAAAACGACAACAACACCACTCGCGCTAGTTGCGAGTGGTGTTCTTTGCTAAATGAAGTTCAGTAGAGGTTGGTTATCGCACGATCTGCGATAACCTGCGGGCAAATTTATTCGACCGAAGTATCGGCTTCGGTTGCAGAATCGACTGCTGCATCTTCTGTTACAGGCTCCTCGCTCAAACGCTCCGGTTGCACATCGATCGATGATGCTTGCTCGTGCGATTGTCCTTCAACGGGGGCTTCGGTAGCCTGCGTTTCCGGAGCGTGTGATTCCGTAGCTTCCTCTTCGGTTGCGGGGGCTTCGCTCGGTTTCGAATGTCGTTTCGGCGACTCCATATTAAGCGACTCGACTACCTCCGTCGCTTCAGTATTGCGTTTATGGTTACGCTCGCCCTTCTTGACATTCTTCTTTGCATCGCGCTCTTTGTCCGCCTGCTCGCGCTGCTCTTTAGACCGATAGCCGACGCCGTAAAGCCAGCCTTCCTGCTGTATGCTCGCATCCTGATAAAAAGAGTCAGGATAATCGCGCAGGGGCCGAATGGTTTTTTCGATCCGGGCCTCGGTTCGGATCATTCCCATGAGCGCGAAGAACATTCGCTGCGCTTCCGGGTTGCGAACGATAAGATCGCGTACGGACGAAGGAATATCCGTCCCGTTGTCCTCTTCGGTGGCAAGCCAGCTTCGCATTTGCTCAGACGTCAGTGCTTTCTCACGGCGAAAAATCCAGGGAAAAATTTCTGCGACGGTAAGTGGCGCCTGCTTTTGAAATGGCCAGATCGCAACATCGGGCCGCGCTTCGATCAATTGTTCGAGCATCGACATTCCGAGCATCGCTTTTTTTCCGCGAAGATGTACATCGCCGAATTCGTAGCGCGAAGTAAGCTTGTTATAGGCGATGTGCAATGTACTCGCAAGTTCGCCTTCGGCTGCACGCCGTAGCGGAAGCTCCGAGCGGCGAAAGCGCTCGGCAAGACTTTGCTGCTCGTATGGCTCGGGCATCCGTTCGCGCGCGATGCGACTGCCATTGCGCTGCCGTTCCCATGTCCGGATCGGATAGGGGTTCGGCTCCAGATGCGCTTCGCGATACTGACCGATGCGCTCGATCCATGTACGCATACCGTCCTCAACATTTTTCTTTAGATCCTCGCGAACCTGCTTGACAAGCGCTTTCCATTCGGGAATGTGCGAGCGTTCCTTCAGAAATTCCATGAAGGGTGCTGGGAAGCTGAAGCCAAAATCGAGTCCGACTAATGCGCGATCGGTATCGACGAGGCGCTCGAGCACTTCACGGCGAGTTCGAATGATCTCGACGCTTCGAACGACGATCCAGGTATTTTCCTGCTCGGCTTCGCACCAGACGATATCATCGACCGGCTCGCGCTGCGCCGACCACGAGACCGTGATAAAGCGTTCGAAGGATTTCTGACGAGTCTTCTTTTTTACACCATTGCGCTGCTCGTTCGAGTTTGCGGAGGGTGTTTCGGATAACGGGGATTCTGCTTCGGCCGACATCATACTTTAAGCTTCGCGGACCTTGTCGTTCGCGTGCGCCTCAACAATCTGGAGCGCCCCATTCGTGCCTGCCAACGGCTTTTCCATAAGGGCAGTAAGGATTCTCGGTGCGGCATCGGTTATCGTGCCAGCGCCGATTGTGAGCACGACATCACCGGCTTTTGCGATAGCCTGTACAGCTGCTGGAAGATCGGCGACATTCGAGATACTCGTCGTACGATCAAATCCGAAGTCAAATGCAGATCGCTTGATCAGGTCACTCGTGACGCCCGCGATCGGTAATTCTCGCGATGGGTAAATATCGAGCAGCAGAAGTTCGTCGGCTGTTGCGGCGAATACCTTTCCAAACTCTTCAGCAAAATCTCTCGTGCGTGTAAAAGTATGCGGCTGAAAGCAAGCGATGATCCGGCGATTCGGATAGGCTGCGCGCACGGTTGTCAGCGTTGCGCGGATCTCGGTGGGATGGTGCGCGTAATCGTCGATGACAAGCACACCGTTCGCTTCACCCTTGATCTGGAATCTCCGATCGGCGCCAACAAATTTTTTGAGTGTCTTACGGGAAGTTTCGAATGGGATCGCGAGTACCTCGCCGACAGCGATCGCTGCGAGTGCGTTGCGAATGTTGTGTTCGCCCGGCACACCCAATTCCAGTTCGCCCATCACCTCGGCGCCACGCCAGATCGTCGCCATGGTCTTGTTCGGCTTGATCGTGATGTTCGTTGCGCGATATTTTGCTTCGGGTGCGCGTGTGCTGTAGGTTACGATCCGCTTCTCGAGTCGCGGGGTGATCTCACGTACATGCTGCTCATCGAGACAGACGATCGCAAAACCTCGATCGGCATTTTGCGGTCCCTGATTTGCGAACTGGACGAATGCGTTCTTAAGATCTTCGATGTCTTTATAGATATCGAGATGTTCCGCTTCGAGCGAGGTCATTACAGCGACGTATGGGCTCAGCGCCAAAAAACTTCGATCGAATTCATCAGCTTCCACAACGGCGAGATTGCCTTTGCCGGCACGTGCATTCTTGCCTCCAAGTTCATGTACCGAGCCACCGATAACCACCACAGGATCGAGCTTCGCTTCGATCAAGATCGACGCGATCATCGAGCTTGTTGTCGTCTTTCCGTGCGTCCCTGCGATCGCGATCGTCTTTTGCTCACTGACGACTTCGCTTAAAAACTCTGCACGCCGCACGAGCCTTAACTTTCGGCGTTTCGCTTCGAGAAATTCTGGATTGCTCTTTTGATCGATCGCCGAAGAATAAACGACAAGATCGACATCGTCGGCGATGTTGCTTGCGATGTGCCCTTCATAAATATTTGCACCGAGCTTGATGAGATCCTGGGTCTTTGCCGAAAAGGCAGCGTCGCTGCCAGAGACCTTTACATTTCGTGCGAGCAGAATTTCCGCAAGACCGCTCGTGCCGGCTCCGCCAATGCCGATGATGTGAAGGTGATGCATGCTTCCGACTGCGGCCAGCTTAACGCTCACGCTTCCTATCTTGATCTCGTGCCCGCAGACCCTCGCGCTCGACGACGAGAGGCCCTGCCCATGTACGTACGGCCTGCGTAAGTTCGTTGCTATGCGTGAACTTGAGCGGATGAATGCGCACCGAACGGCGACGATCTTTGAGCCGCAAACGAATCACACGAGTACCGCGATTGATCTCGCCGCGCTCGCGGCTGAAGCTGACAGAGATCACTTCCGATCGCGGAATGACTTTTTGCCTGACAGCGCTCTTGAAATGAATTTGATCATCAACGATCTCCATTCTGCGACGAATGAAATAATTATAGAGCAAGCCGCCGATCGAAACGAGGATAATACCGAAGAGCAGCGCGACGATCGGATCCTGATAGACCGTGGGAAATTCTTTCGCGACAAACTCACCGCGGATGAGCAGATAGACAACCAGCGTCCCCGCGTAGACTGCGATGGACTGGTAAAGAAAGTCGAGGCGATATTCGAATTTGCTTTGCTCTTCTGGCATCTGGGACATTTGCGATCAGGCCTTACAGCGCGCGATCAGCCATTCTGTTACAATCTTTGCAGCCTCTTTGTTCTCTCGCGACTTCATCGCGATCGACATATGTGCTTTTACTGCATCAAGATCGATGGCGGTAACCTGCTCTAATAACTTTGCGCTCAGTTCGTTGTCTCTCAGGACAACAGCGGCTCCCGATTGCTCGAAGGCTCTTGCGTTGGCTTCCTGATGATTTTCTGCAGCGTGCGGGTAAGGAACAAGTATGGCAGGTTTGCCGAGCCGAGCGAGCTCAGCAAGTGATGATGCCCCCGCGCGGCAGATGACGAAGTCGGCCGCAGCGTACGCCTGTTCCATTTCATAGAGATATTCTTCAACGCGAATTTCCGGCCTCCCGGCAAACCGCGATTTCAGTTCATCAACGCTATTTCCCTTGCCGACCTGCCAAAGGATCGAATAGCCTTGTTCGATAAGCGCATCGGCGTTGGCCGCAATCGCTTCATTGATTGCGCGCGCACCGAGGGATCCGCCAAAGACCAAAATGAGTGACCGCAATGGATCAAATCCAAGCGTTCGCCTTGCTTCAGCTTTTGAAATTCCCTGATCGCCAAAACCTGGACGCACCGGCGTACCACTGATCGCGATCATCGCATCAGGCAAGCTTGCAAATTGTGTGCGCGATTCCGGATATGCGAGAAAGATCTTTTCGGCAACGCGTGAGAGCAGTCGATTGGCCTTGCCAACCACAGAATTGATCTCGAGCAACACGACCGGAATTCCAAGCAACTTGGCCGCTACGCCTACTGGGACACTTAAATAAGCTCCTCCGCACAAAACCGCGCAGGGCCTGTTCGCCTTTAGTAGCGAATGCGATCTCATGACCGCCTTCAGGAATGCTATTGGAAATTGAACGAGCGAGCCGAGCCGTTTTCCTGGAGCTGCGATCTGGATCGAATCAAACGCGTAACCTGCTCTTGGGACTTCCTGCGCTTCGATGCGATCGGCTGTTCCGATGAATGCGATATCAGCATCAGGACGCGCACGGCGAATTTCGTCAGCGATCGCGATCGTCGGATAAAGATGTCCGCCCGTACCGCCCGCTGCGATGACGATCCTAAACTTACTCATGCCGGTTGTTCGGCTGAGCCATTACCGATCAGCCGCGAGAGACGATCTCCAAAACTTACTTTTGGTGCGAGCGATAACACTTTCGCGTGCTTCGAAACATTAAGCAGAATGCCAATTGCAGCGGCGCTAAAGATCATGCTTGTTCCGCCATAGCTTACGAATGGCATCGGCAAGCCCGTCACGGGCATCAAACCGCAGTTCACAAAGGCATTCACGATCGTATAGATTGCTATCACACTCGTGATCCCGAATGCAAGATACCTGCCGAACACGTCCGGGGCGTGCTTGGCGATCTGAATTCCACGGATGAGAATGAAAGCAAAAACGACCATCAAGATCGCGGCACCTAAGAAGCCATACTCTTCGCCGATCACCGAATAGATAAAATCGCCGTAGGATTCGGGCAGGTAAAAATCCCGTTGCCGCGATTGGCCGATCCCGACTCCGAAGAGACCACCGTTGCCGAACGCGATCATCGCCTGCTGCAATTGATAGGCTACGGTCTTCGTGTGTTCGTTTTGTTCGCCTGCGAAAGCGAGGATTCGTTGAAGCCGGTACGCTGCGGTCACTGCGTAGATGCCTCCGCCGATCAGTGCAAGGAGACCTGTGCTCACCATGTACCTCAGCGGCATCTGCGCGACGAACATGATGCCAAAGGTGATGAGTATCAGCACCGAAGCCGTCGACATGTTCGGCTGCTTTGCGATCAGCACTGCGGCCGCCATCGCCCAGGCCATGATCGGCAAGAAGCTTCTTTTGAAATCGCCGATGAACTCCTGCTTTTGTGCGCAGAGACAGGCGACGTGGATAACAAGTGCAAACTTCGCGAACTCCGCAGGTTGAAAATTGATCGGTCCAAAGACAAGCCACCTTCGCGCACCAAGCTCCCTGGTGCCGGCAAAGAGTACGGCAACGAGCAAAAGCAAGGCGAACATCATCATCCACTTCGAATACTTCTGATACTTGTGATAGTCGATCTTCGTGACGAAGAGCATCGTCAGGAATGCAAGGACTACTTTCTTCGCATGATTGATGAGCATCGACTCGCTCGTCGACATCTTCGCGGCGCTAAACGAAGCGCTTGCAGTATAGACGAATGCCAGTGAAGCTAACAGAAGACCGGTTACGGTCAGGAATAAACTGAGGTCTGCTGTTCGTTTGGATTTCATTGCCTTCTAGTCGGCTGTGGATTCATCATAGAGCTCCCACCATTTTTGTGCATATTCCAGCGCAAGCGAGCGATCCTCTATGACGAGAAGATTCTCGGCGTTATGCTTTGCGTCCTCTGTAAAATTATAGCTACCGGTGATGACTACAATTGAGTCTATGATCATGACCTTATTGTGCGCAATTTTCACATTCGAGACGTTGCGGGGATAGATTCTATGGCCGCGGTCAAATTTTTGAATACACTCTCCTTGATCTGTTTGATCTTTTAGAATCTTCACTTGGACATTGTGATGAATTCTGACGCTGTTAAGCGCAGCACAAATTCGCGTGGATGTTAGATAGTATGCTTCCACTAAGATCTGGCCTCTTGCCGCGTTGACCGCATCAACGATTGCCCTCTCAGGACCACCAGGGTCGTCTGTGGTGAAGTAGGCGTGGATAGTCGAAACACTGGATCGAAGAGCTGGTCTTCCTGCACAAGATGAGAGCAGCAAGAGTACAACGGTCCACTTCCTTATTTGTGATTCCATGGAATTTTCGCTCGAATTGCTTCTGCGTGTTAAAAACCAAGCTACTTCTATGCCTTACAATGCCATCACCAACTCTTTAAACACTCGTCCTCGGTGCTCGTAGTTATCGAACATATCGAAACTCGCGCAGGCTGGCGATAGCAAGACCACATCGCCTATTTCTGCGGCCTTGCTTGCGAGTTTCACTGCTTCTTCCATCGAGAAGCCAGCGCTTAGAACTGGCTTCTTGCCAGCAAAATGGGATTCGATCGCTTTCGCACCTTTGCCAACCGTGACGATAGCACGCACATGTCTTTCGACAAGCGCCTCCACGTGTGTGTAGTCATTGCCTTTGTCCTTGCCGCCTGCGATGAGTACGATGGGCTCATCGAAACTGCCCAATGCATAAAAGAGGGAATCGACGTTCGTGGCTTTTGAATCATTGAAATATCTTACTCCTTTGTGTTCACGCACAAATTCAATACGATGTTCAACTCCTTTGAACGCTCCTAGGGTCGTGCGAATAGCGTCGTAATCGATACCCATCGCACGCGCGGCAAGCGCTGCCGACATGGCATTCATAAGATTGTGTGGGCCGGGTATGCCGATCTCACTTCGGTTCATCAGCACTTCACGCTCGCGCCCGATACGGATCTGTATCTCGTTCTCCTTCAGGCTTGCGCCTTGCTTGAGTTCTTCCGTCAAAGAAAAGGCGAGTGTTTTGATGTTTACCGTGTCGGCGAAGTTTCGAACGATCTCATCATCCTGATTGAAGATGAATGTATCGTGACCTTTCTGATTCTCGACGATGCGAAATTTTGACTGCACGTATGCTTCAAAGCTTGGATAGCGGTCGAGATGATCGGGTGTGATGTTGAGCAGCAACGAGACCTTCGGACGAAAGCTATCGATCGTGTCGAGCTGGAAACTCGATACCTCAAGGATCACAACGCTTTTTTCACCTTTCGCCTGATCGACAAGATCCGAGAACGGTATCCCGATATTGCCGCCAAGGTAGGTTGACCAGCCAGCACACTTGAAGATCTCTCCGATCAGCGTCGTGGTGGTCGTCTTACCATTCGTACCGGTGATCGCAATGATCGGTACTTCACAAAATTCGTAGGCGAGTTCGATCTCCGAGATGATCTTGATGCCGCGCTCGCGCGCGAGCGTTACCATCGGGCTCGTTAGCGGGACGCCTGGGCTGATGACAATGGTGTCTGCATCGAGCACGCGGTGGGTGTTGCCACCGAATTCGTACTCAACCCCGATCTCGCTTAACTGCGAAGCTGCTTCCTGCGACTTTGTTTCGGGCGCATGGTCCGACAAGAACACTTTGGCGCGCCGCTTCCGCAGCAATCTTGCCGCTGCAATACCCGAACGTCCAGCGCCTAAAACGGAGAATTTCTTTCCTCGAGTTAACATGGCGCGTTGATCAAGATCTCATGACGCACAGACGTCATCAATTGCTTAGCGAACCTTGAAGGTCGCAAGCGACAAAATTCCTAAAATGATCGCCACAATATAGAAGCGTGTGACGATCTTCGATTCGGCCCAACCGACGAGCTGGAAGTGATGGTGCAAGGGCGCCATTCGAAAAATTCGCCTGCCTTCGCCTTTTGTTTTTTTCGTGATCTTGAACCAGCCGGTCTGCAGGATCACCGAAAGTGTCTCGGCAAAAAAGAGTCCGCCGACGATCGGCAGGATGAATTCTTTTTTGCAGAGTACCATCATAGTCCCCATGGCGCCACCCAACGCAAGTGCTCCTGTATCGCCCATAATCACTTGCGCCGGGTAGGCATTATACCACAGGAATCCGAGCGACGCTCCCACAAGCGCCGCACAAAACACGGTCAGTTCGCCCGCACCTCTCAGATAAGGGATGTTGAGATAATCGCTCATCTGCAGGTTGCCGGAAAAATAGGCGATCGCGGCGATCGGAATGAACGCGATCGCAACGGTGCCGGCAGCCAGTCCGTCGAGGCCATCGGTCAGGTTCACTGCGTTCGAAGTCGCGGTGATGACAAAGATGACAAACGGAATGTAGAGGTAGGGTCCGAATTCAAAGACCAGATTTTTGAAGAAGGGGACTGTTGTGGCAGTAATGTTATCTCGGAAAAGCTGCGGCGATTTCATGACCACAACGGCGATCACAAGCCCAACCGTAACCTGCCCGGCTACCTTCCATCTTCCGATGAGACCCTTCTGCTTTTTCTTAACAACTTTGAGATAATCATCCAGGAATCCGACACCGCCCAACGCGATCGTCGCAAAGAGGATGAGAATGATAAAAATATTTCCGAGATCGGCCCAAAGAAGCGTTGGGACAATGCAGGCAAGCAGAATGATGATCCCGCCCATTGTCGGCGTGCCCGCCTTGAGCAGATGTTCTTTGGGCGCTTCTGTCTTGCCGGTGTCACTGATCTGCAGATTCTTCAGCCGCTGGATAATTCGCGGACCGAGGAACAGACTGAGCGCAAGCGCCGTCATCGCCGCTAGTGCAGCACGGATCGTAAGATAGCGAATCAGATCTCCGCCCGGCGGATGAAGAAAGAGCTTGTTGATCCAGTTGAATAGATAGTAGAACACGTTCGCTCTGCTTAGAAGGTGAAGCCTCTCATCGCAACAACTAACGCGCCCGTACGCCTCACTTCGAACTCACTTTTTTGCGGGATGCGGAGCCCGAGAGGGCGGCGGCGAAACAATCTCCTAATATAGAGTGAGGAAAAGATTGCTCCGCCCCGCCCTCTCGGAATTCGCATCCCAAAAAAATGAGAACAAAGAAAGGCGCCAGTGAGCGCGTATGAAAAATCAGGCGAAGGGAATGTCTATCCTGCTTGAGGATAGACTTTATAGATGGCTACGTAGGAGAAAAAGCGAACCCGAGCCTCGAAGCTATTACCGAAGCTGCTCGATCAGTTCTTCCATCTTCATACCGCGGGAGCCTTTGACGAGAAGCACATCGCCTTCGGCAACGATCTCGCGAAGCTTCTCGCCAAGCTCATGCTTGTTCAAAAAGTGCATTGCGCGTTCGGGACGCTTGGCATTGCGCTGATAGGTTGCGTAGGCAGCCTTCATCGCCTGACCGAGAAAATAAAGATGTGCGAAGGGTGTCTCGCTGAGTGTCTTGCCGATTGCGCGATGCTCCTTCGGAGCCGCTTCGCCAAGTTCGAACATGTCGCCGATGATCACATACTTTTTGCCAACAGCAGGATACGATTGCAACGTCCGGAATGCCGATTCCATCGAATCGGGATTCGCATTGTAGGCATCGTTGATGACCGTCACGCCATTTGCAAGGCGCTGCACCTCGAGTCGCTTATCGTGCGGATGAAAATGCTCGATGGCCTGCTTGATCTCTGCGCGTCGAAGTTTGAACGACAACCCTACCGCAACAGCCGAGGCGATCAGGCTTGGTGCGTAGTCCGCAACGATGTGCGTGCGAAGCTGAAAGGATTTTCCCTCTGCCGTCACCCGCAATTCGAGCCGGCCATCTTTCGAAAAGCCTGTCGCGTGTGCGGTGACGTTGGCCGTGCCGTGGGTCGAAAATGTCTTGACGCGGTCGATAAACTTGCCAACGTATGGGGCAAGAAACTTGTCTTCAAGGTTGACGAACGCCTTGCCATGATGCTCCAGCGTCCAATCAAAAAGCGAACATTCCTCTTTGGCCACGCCCTTGATATTCTCAAAAAACTCGAGATGTTCGCGGCCGATATTCGTGATAAGTGCGTGCGTCGGTTCTGCAATATTTACAAGCCAGTCGATCTCGCCAGGATGATTTGTACCAAGTTCGAGCACAGCGATATCGTGACCGTCGCGAAGCTGAAATAACATCCTCGGCACTCCGACCTGGTTGTTATAATTTGCTTCGGTCTTTAACACACCAAGCACCGACGAAAGGACATGCGCAACGAGTTCTTTCGTCGTCGTCTTCCCATTCGAGCCGGCGATGGCAATGATCGGGATATCAAACTTTCTGCGATAATGTCTCGCAAGCGCACCATAGGAATCGAGCGTATTTTCGACGACGATCATCGGAAGTTTTAGGCGAGACTTCGGATTTGCCTTGAGCCATTTTTTATCGACAATGGCTGCGAGCGCACCTTCCTTTTCGACATGCGTCAAAAAGTCATGCCCATCAAAATGTTCACCGCGGAGCGCAACAAAAAGGTCGCCACGTTTGGTGGTTCTGGAATCAGTAGAAACCTCTCGAAAGGTCTTCGCACTGCCGACCTCATCGAGGCCGTGCGCAGAGAGATGGCTAACGGAGAGTAGATCGTCGATCGTTAAATTCACGTATGGAACAGCAAAAATGACACTCTGGAATTGCCTGGATTAACAAGCGGGGAAGGAACAAGCATCATACATGCGTTCGTGCCCAGAGAATCACTTGCTCACGATCGTCGAAATGGATCTTTGTCGTTCCGATGATCTGATAATCTTCATGACCCTTGCCTGCGATAATGAGAACATCGGAGGGTGCAAGGTCATTCAATCCGTTCACAATCGCTTCTTTCCTATCAAGCACGACGGACACATTGGCGAGCCTGTCCTTCGGAATTCCTGCCATCACTTGATCGGCGATCGAGGCGGGCTGTTCGGAGCGTGGGTTGTCGTTGGTGACGATCACACTGTCCGAGAGCTTTGCTGCAATCCTGCCCATAATAGGGCGTTTTGAGGCATCGCGATCTCCACCGCAGCCAAAAACAGTGACGATCTTGCTCGTTGAATCTTTGCGTAGCGCTCGCGCGGTGGTCAACACATGTTCGAGGGCGTCCGGGGTATGCGCATAGTCGATAATTGCCGTCGCACCATTTGGTAGAATGATCGATTCGAACCGGCCGCGCACCGGCAAAACGTTTTTCATATCGACGGCCAGCGTCTCCAGCCTGCAGCCTTCAACGCCAAAATAGAGCGCCGAAATTGCTGCTAAAATATTTTCAACATTGAAACTTCCGATGAGCGAAGTTTCGACAGTCGCCATTTCGTCGGAATATCGCTTGTGAACGATAAAGCGTGTTCCATCAATCGAAAGCTCGACGTTTTCTGCGTACAAATCGGCATGCGCTTGCTTGCCCGACTGCAAAATTCCATACGTATGTACGTTTGCGATCGAATCCTCAGTGACATCGAGGCCATACATACTGTCGATATTCGTGACAGCAACAGCCGTGTCCTTCAAATTTGTAAAGAGCAACTGCTTTGCAGCCAGATAGGCCGCCATCGACGGATGAAAATCGAGATGATCCTGCGTAAGATTTGTAAATGCGGCAATATCAAAATCGAGGGCCGCGACGCGCGAGAGTGCAAGTGCGTGCGAACTGACTTCCATCACACACGTCGTTACATCCCGTTCGACCATCTTGTGCATGATCTCCGAAAGCTCTCTTGACTCGGGAGTCGTGTGCGATGCCGGAAGTTTTTCATCTCCGATCCAAATGCCGATCGTGCCGATAAGCCCGACCCGTTCACCGCGCGCTTCGAGAAGCTGCTTGATAATATTAGTAACCGTCGTCTTTCCGTTCGTGCCCGTGACGCCGATCAACCGGAGCTTTGTGCTCGGATATCCGAAGCTCTGCTCGGAAACTTGCGCGAGCGCAAGGCGGCTATCGTTTACAGCAACTCGAAAGACGTTGTCGCGATCTGCGTCCGCTTCGCTGTAGGCACGATCATCTTCAAGCACAATTCCAATTGCACCGTTTGCGATCGCAGTCCGAATGTAGGAATGACCATCGACTGCGTAGCCGCGAATCGCGAAGAAGATCGAGCCAGGTTTTGCCTGACGCGAATCACAACATGCGTCCGAGAAGTCGGCGTCCGCCGGTCCATAGACACTTCGGACGCCGACTTTCTCCAGACGCGTTAGCTCACTGAACTTCATTTTTCAAAGAACTTCTTTTTGACGTGACGATTCTGGAGCCACCTGAACGAGGAGACATTGCTCCGTCTGTTCAGATCCACATAACTTCACATCATACTTCGGTGCGATCATAGCAGTCATCATTTGGGTTGAGGCATGTCGAACATGCCCCCAACTCAAATAATCGCGCTATTCATCACCGAAGAGCGTAACGACAGAATTTTTGTCGACGCTCGTCCCGGACTCAGGGAATTGCCGCTTAACGACACCCTGACCCACAAGCTTTGTATGTAAATTGCTTAGCGCACCGAACTTCATCGCGCGCGACATCGGCAGTTTTACAAAATCTGGTACGCGCACTTTTGCCGGCGCGGTATTATCATTCGTGCGCGGTTGCAAGACGAGTCGGACAGAATCGCCCGATGTCCGTTCGGCACGCTCAACGATGCCATCCGGCGTCTTCATCGAAGCGCGGAATCCCTGGCTCGCAAGCAGCGATCTGGCGGACTCGGTTGTGAGCCCGCGCACCTCCGGCATTTCGCGAATGCCATCTGCTTCATGCGGATCGAGCACTGTGCCGTCGATCACGATCGGTGCGCCTTCGTCGATCAGCGGCTTAGCATCTGGTGCAGTTACTCTGGCTTCGATTGGAAGTTTGCCATCCATTTCGAGCAAATGCACGGCGATTTCACGCCAGATCGGCGCCGATACAGTGCCGCCGTAGTACCCGTTATGCGGTGAACGCAGGATGACGAGTATCATATACTCAGGATTCTCGGCTGGGAAAAATCCTGCAAAGCTCGAGGTGTAGTGCTCTTTGCTGTAGTGCCCTTGCACCAACTGTTGCGCGGTGCCCGTCTTGCCGGCGATCGCGATCCCTTTGATCTTCGCTTGCGTCGCGGTTCCAGAGTCGATCACACCGCGCATCATGCTGATAAGCGTGCGAGCCGTTTGTTCGCTCACGACCCGGCGAACTTCCTGCGGATGCGTTTCGGTGACGGTGCCATCTGCTGCTGTCCGCCTTCCGATCACGTATGGCTTCATCATTACGCCCATGTTCGCGATCGTCGAATACGCGTTTGCCATCTGAAGCGCCGTCGCGGTAAGCTCATAACCGAACGCCATGTAGCGTTTCGAATTCGTACCCCATTTATCCGGCTTGCGAACGTACCCTTTGATCTCACCAGGCAGATCGATGCCGGAAATCACTCCGAGGCCGAAATCTCTCAGATACTTAAAGAAGCGCTTACGATCGAGCTTGTCTGAAATCTTTGCGAAGCAAATGTTGCTCGATTTTTCGAGTGCGGCACGGAATGTTAGGTAGCCATATTCGTGCGTGTCGATGAAGGTAGCTCCATCATTCGTCCAGCGGCCGCCCTCTGCATAGATCTGATCGTCAGGTTTTAGCACGCCATCTTCGAGCGCAGCCGCCGCGGTAATGATTTTGATGATCGAGCCGGGCTCGAATGCATCGGTGATGGCGCGGTCGCGCAGTTCATCGTTGGTGGCTTTTCCGAATTGATTCGGATCGAAATCGGGTGCGTTGGCGAGCGCGAGAATTTCTCCCGTCTTAGGCCTGATCACGATCGCGATGCCGGCCTCGGCTTTTGCTTTATCTACGCCAGATTTCAGCGCGGATTCGGCGAAGGCCTGAATGTTTTCGTCGATGGTTAGCGAGATATCGGAGCCATCTTTAGGCGCGACGGTCTCGTAATCGACATCCGGGCGTTTTGTACCGCGGCCATCACGCTCCATGATCTGGAATCCCGCCTGACCGCTCAGATCGCGATTGGCGAGCAACTCGACACCTGCGAGTCCGTGCGAATCGCGGCCAGTAAAGCCAAGGATATGCGCAGCACGCGCTTCGAAGGCATACTGTCGGCGTCCATCTTTTTCGCGAAGCAGGCCATGATCATTCACGCTATCGAGCGTGGCAGCGACTTCCTGCGGTACTTCCTTTTCGATCACGACATAATGCCGGGCGGTATCAGCAAAGAGTGCGAGGTAGGATTTAACGGGCTTGTGAAACGTCTGACTAAAGAGCTCCGCGAGTTTTTCTTTATTTTGTATTGCAGCCGGGTCGACTGCGAACTTCACAACGTATGCATTCGTCGCCAGGATCACACCGTTGCGATCGCGAATCACGCCGCGCCTGGCAGCGATCGGCTCCTGCATTTTATACTGACTCTGTGCAAGATTCGAGAATTGATTGTGATCGACGACCTGAACTTTGAACAGCTTCCCCACAACTGCGAACAGCGCGCACATAAAAACAAGCAGCACAAAATAGAGCCTTCCATTTTGTGTAAGCGGATCTTTCGGCTTCGGCGGCGCGAAAAAGCGTTCGAGTGCTTGTTGATGCCACGGTACGACTTCAACTGGGTCGATCTCCGAAGATCGTGGAGCACTCGATTGCGCCATCCGCTTAGCCGCCGATGGCTGTGCATCTGCGCGAATGTTGGATCGGTCACCTGGCCAAATCTCTTCCTGGCCGGGAGCAATGCGCGGATTACGATCGATCCCCGATCGCCGTGCACCGCCCCCACCAGAATTTTCTGGTCGTGCGTTGGCTTCCGTTCGCGCATCCTGCATTGCGCGGCGCAGCATCTCACTTGAGATGCTACCGACGCGGTGCTGGGTGTTTGGTGCAGAAGCTTCTTTCACGTAATGGGGGCAGTGCTGGCGTTAGCGTACTAAGACAAGATCCTCACGTTGCGCATCGGTCATGCCAAGCTTCGTTTGTGCGAGCTGACGAATACGACTCGGGGCAGCGAGTTGCATTTCTTCAGCGCGCAGCTTGACAATCCGCTGTTCAGACTCATTCAGACGCAACTCATTATGCGTCCGCTCGAGCGTGAGCTTATTTACCTGCAGGGTATTCCAAATTGTTAGAACGGCACAGAGCACGATGACGCCAAAGAGTGCGATGACATAAAGCGTCGGAATCCGCCGAACAACCTTCTCGATCGTCTCACCGGCGAGTACGACAGAGACGACCGACGGCGCGGCCGGCTGTTCAAAATCGGATGCAAACGATTCTTCAGGATCGTCGCGCTCGGAGCGACCGGCGCTGCGAGATTGCGACTCCTTCGCGCCGAGCATGGCTTTGCCCGAGGCATTCATTTGGATGCGTGGCACCCTGGGCATCGGGCTACTTCCCATCGCACTCTGTTTTCGTGCGATCGCGATCTGCGTCATGTCGTTTCGATTCGGTGGGCGTATCGGCGACTCACCGTGTGGTTTAAAGAGCTACTGCTTTCGCAGCGGTGTTAATGTGTATCGGCCTCTACTGCTTGCGTAGTCCTGCCGTATACTGAGCCTTTCGGAGCAAGAGCCCCTCCTTCAACCTAATTACTACTTCCTATTGTCTTCGTCGAGTTATTTAAATTTTTTCTGCGGCGCGGAGCTTCGCACTTCGCGCTCTCGGGTTTCGTCCGATCTCCTCATCTGTCGGAAGCAGCGGCTTCCGTGTGATCAACCTCAGGCTTGCGCGCGAGAAGTCGATCGAGCTTTTCATAAAATCCGGTGACGATGGATCCGACTTCGGAGCGCTCGCCCGCTGAAATGCATTTTTGACGATCCTGTCTTCGAGCGAATGATAACTGACGACTACCATTCGCCCACCTGGCTTCAGCAGCCGAATCGCCTGTTCGAGCGATCGTGCAAGCTGCCCGAGTTCATCGTTGACCTCGATGCGCAACGCCTGAAAGATCCTCGACAGGATCGAGCTTCGCTTGTCCTCTCTTATCCCTCGTGAAAGCAGATCGGCAAGTTCGGTCGTCGTCTCGATCGGGTGTACCGATCGTGTTTCTACGATCCGTTTTGCAAAAAGCCCTGCTCTCGGTTCTTCTCCAAATTCTCTGAAGATCTGCTTGATCTTCGTTTCTTCAAAATTGTTAATGATCTCGTACGCCGTTTTCTCAAGCCGTGGGTCCAGTCGCATATCGAGTCGTGATTCGACTCTGTAGCTCAGTCCGATGGAGCTTGTGTCGAGTTGGTTGCTGCTGACACCGAGATCGTAGACGATGCCATCGATCGCCGCTACTTCGTTCGCCTTCAGCGTTTCTTCGATCTTGCCAAAATTCTCATCGATAATAATGAGGCTTCCTTTTGTCATCTCGGCCTGGAGCCTCGCCGTGCTTTGTGCAAGTGCTGCAGGGTCGGTGTCGAATGCGAAGAGTTTTCCGCCTTCTAACCTTTCGAGTATTGCCTCAGCATATCCGCCGCCACCGAGGGTGGTGTCGACATAGATGCCGTTAGGTTTGACGTCGAGATGCTCAAGCACTTCGCCGAGCATCACCGGAGTGTGATACTTCGATGAATGCTTCTCGCTCGCTGATCCGCCCGTTTTCAATGAACTTAGCGCGTTTGCGCAGCTCTCACCACGATTGGTGAAAGGCCTTGCCTCAAGGCTTTTTGATCCCCATCACCGATTCAGCGATATTCTCGTAGGTCTCTTTCTTGCCTTCGATGTAGCGCTTGAAATAGGTGGGGTTCCAAAGCTCGATGTGATCGAGCACACCGATGAAAAACACTTCTTTTTGAATGTCGGCAAATTCCATCAGGCTCTTCGGAAGCAGCAAACGGAATTGCGAATCGAGCACGACCTCCTCGCTCCACTGCATGAGCATGCGGACGAAGAAGCGATCCTTCTCATTTGATTGTGGCAAACTGCGGATATGCTCCTCGAGCCGTTTGTACTCGTCGAGCGGATAGGCGTAGAGGCACTTCTCCATTCCGCGTGTGAGTACAAACGTTAGTTGTGCACTCGGCTGAATGTTCTTGCGCATTTTCGAAGGGATGCTTACGCGTCCCTTCGCATCTACGATGTATGTGTCGCTACCTTTGAAAGACGACATCTATAATTGAGTCGTTGATCGCATGTTAGATCGAGAGCTACCGATCCGTTTACTCATCCAAGCGAGGGATGTAATCCCACTTTGTCCCACAAGTCTTACAAATATAAGATTTTTTCCCACAAAAGCAACACCTTGAGACCATTTATTTCAATTATTTAGCATTTTCTTTAAACAAACTCGCAGGGACATTCCTGTAACTGTTGAAATATGGTCAGTTATGGGACAATCGACGAGAAATCACTTCAAGATGAAATAACCCAAGAATTTGGTTGACGGAAGGGTGGGTAACTTCTGAAGGTGCAAGACCGGGCGGAACGGCTAAAACCTGAACACGCTTGTCAGCTCACACAATGAAACATGTGTTCGCTTTCAAGCGCGTCCAGCTACTTCCTAAGAATAGGTGATTTTTTCGAGAAAAGCTCTTAAAATTTAGTTAACGTCTTGATGTGGATTTAAGTAGACGTTTGAAAAAAGCCGGGTTCAGCTTCGCGCCGAAGCAAGGATCGAATGACTGTGCAAAAGCTTGGTGGTAAGATCGGCAATCACAGCTTGGATCGACGCGGTCGAGACCTCTTCGATTACCTCGGAAGTCGATTCCGAGCTGATCGGACGATTCCTGACGCCGACACCAGAAAATGCAGGCTTGAGCGACACGGTAACATTCAGAATCCCGCCCACCGGACGGGCCTCGTAATTCGCTTCCACCGCGACACTCTTCTTAAGCATCAGCGATGCGGAAGAATCGATGGCGACATTGCTCGCAAAATTCCATGAAGTGTTGTCCGCCGTTTTGACGGCAATTGCGATCTTCGATGACATCGCCTGCATGATCACATCTGAAGATGGAAGCGGCGAATCCTTGCGCGCGGATTGCATGATGCGGTTCATCGCCTGGGCAGAGATCTCCAGTCGCTCACCCTGAAGGTTCGCATGAGTCGGCATGTAGCCCGGAAGCATGATCGGCGCATTCGGAATGAACGACTGTGCGCCGGCGCAGGGTGCAAATAGCGCTGTTAGTGCAATCAGAATCTCTGCTGCAACCGCCGTACGAATCCCGCTCTTCAAATTAAACATTTCTTCAACAAAACAAGTAAGATCGCCCCGAATAAGATTTAGTGGCCTCGGCGCACTGCGAACATACGTGATTGGACGCTGGGGATACAAGCACTTATCGCCGAAATCGCACTAAATACGAAGATTTTTGCCTTTTCGCGAATCCAGAAATCGAACGGACGAAGCTATCTGGGGCAGCTGCGAAAGGTGGCTGTCTTACAATAAAATACCAGTGGATGAGGTGTGGTCGATTCTCGGACGATTTTAAGACCGCAGCTGACCAATCGACCTATAGTGAGAATTCCAGTTCAAAATGAAAAACGGGCATCGGCTGCAGATCAGACTCGAATTCCGACCCTCCATCCCCAGTACAGTCTACCGAAAGTGAATGTGCCAGAGGTGTAAGCTTTGCGGGAGGATGAACGATGTTTGGGACGCGGCATCCTGAACGCGTCTTAGCGCAGTGAAGGATCTAATGGAATGCTGGGGCAATAGCGGCCTACTGTCTGAGAGGAATTGGATTGCGCTCGTGGCGAGCATTCCATTAGATCCTTCACTCCGCATTCATCGCTGGTGCGATGAATGCTCCATTCAGGATGACATACTATCCGTGTGTTGTTCTGGCGAGAACGCTTTGGACAAGTCATCCTGAGCTGGAGGCGAAGAATCTTACCTTTCGGTCGCGTCAAATTTCGGTCAACCTACAACAGTGAAGTCAGCCGAAAGCGAGTCAAGGCGGCGCTTGACTCCACACACGGGGTAAGTTTCGGCAGTCCCGCTGTTTCCTTTTCATACAAACAAAACGACCCGCAATGGTGAGGGTCGTTTCTTTGAAGATCGTCTTGCTAACCCTCTGGCCTACGATTGCCGATCATTCGCTAACCATTGGGAATCCAAATACG
>JBBSDW010000011.1:0-36412 GCA_038240295.1 Kapaibacterium sp. (SeqCode) | reverse complement strand
GAATGCGTGAAGATCGAGCCGATCATATCGGTATAGCTGACGGCCGGGGTGCCGAAGGCTTCCTGTTTGGCGAGTTTGGAATTCTGGTGCAATGCATCGAGAACGAACTCCATTGCGCTTGCGAGTTCGAAGCGGTTGGCTTCGGCGATCTTCATTCGTTGTGCGGTGAATTCGCGCAAACGAGGCACGCGTGAAAGCTCTTTGAGATAAGCATCAAACGGCATCGTGTCCGTAAGGGAAACAACATTGCCCGACGAGAACCACTGCAGGATGGCGTCGTATTCCGAAGGCTCGGGCTTTTTCTTTGTCTGCGTTTTGTCTGCGTATTTCTCTTGATACCGGTCGAGTTGCGTCGATTTTTCTCGTGCGAGAGGATCGGGAAAATATTTCTTGAACGTATCTTTTACCGCACGTCCAATTAAAGCACGCGCGATTTTTTCCATGCCCTCCTGCTCGCCTTCAAATACCAATTCAACTTTGCCGGTAATGCTCGGCACAACATAGGAAAGATCGGTGATCCGCGGTACGATCACGTTATCGCGATTGACGATCGCGCGGCGCTCGGCATTCGAGACGAGCGTTTCCATTGCGCTGATCGTAAGGCGCGCAGATACACCCGACTTCTGATCGATGAAATCGCTTTTACGCGCCTCGAAGGCGATCTGTTCGATCACTTCTTTGAAATAGTGCGGTATCACCACACCTTCTTCGCCAAAGCGCTTCGTCCAGGCTTCCTGCTCGGTGATCGTGATTGCGTTATCGAGCGAGAGCGGATAGTGCGTCAGGATCTGCGAGGCAATTCTATCTTTGAGCGGCGTGATGATGTTGCCGCGATTCGTATAATCTTCAGGGTTTGCCGTGAAGACCATCATTACATCGAGCGGAATGCGAATGTTGAATCCACGGATCTGAATGTCACGCTCTTCCAACACATTAAAGAGACCGACTTGAATGCGCGGCTGTAGATCGGGCAATTCATTGATCGTAAAGATGCCTCGATTGCTGCGCGGAATAATGCCAAAGTGGATCGCGCCTTCGTGAGAATAGTGTAGGCGCTGGTGCGCTGCTTTGAGCGGATCAATATCTCCGATGATGTCGGCGATTGTCACATCGGGCGTCGCAAGTTTTTCGCCGTAGCGTTCGGAACTATGAATCCACTCGATAGGCGTTGCATCGCCCATTTCCTTGACCATCGTAACCGCATGAAAGCTTATCGGTGCAAGCGGGTTGTCATTGATCTCACTATCTTTGACGATCGGAGTCCACTCGTCGAGCAGTGATGTTAGCTGGCGAGCAAGGCGCGTTTTCGCCTGACCGCGGAGCCCGAGCAGGATGATATCGTGCTTGGCAAGGATCGCGTTTACGACCTGCGGTATCACAGTTTCTTCATAGCCGACGATCCCGGGAAAAAGCGGCGAACCATCGGCGAGCTTCTTGATCAAGTTGCGGCGCATCTCTTCCTTGACCGGAAGAACTTCGTAGCCGGACGATTTAAGCTGCCCAAGCGTTGTCGGACGAGTTGTCATAGTGTCATTCTTGTTGTGCTTCAAAAAACAGTCGTGACTTCGCTTACACTCCCCCGCTCGAATGAAAGTTGAGTCGCCGTTACGCATTCTTCTCCTTCGCCTCAGTTCGCTCGGCGATATCGTGCTTACGCAGCCGCTGATCCAGGCACTACGTACGCGTTATCCCGATGCGCGGATTGATTTGGTCGTCCGCGCAGAGTATGCCGACGTGATGCGCGGTGTGACGGAGCTTACCACACTGATCGAACTGGACCTGACGAAGCAGCATGCAATGGGCGACCTCAAGCAAATGCTTGCGCGATCGAAATACACGCATGTGCTCGATTTGCACAACAACTTTCGCACTCGCAAGCTTCGAATGCTTTTTGGCGCGAAGGTCCGTGCGGTCTATAAGCGTTCCTTCCAGCGATGGCTGCTCGTGAAATTCAAGATCAATGCGCTGAAGGATCAGCCCGATATCATTGGTAGATATTTCGAAGTCGCGAAGATGTTGGGCTTGACCGACACAGGAGATGCGCCGGCATTTCGAAACAATGCAACACGCGAGGAGAAGCTTGTTGCGATCGCACCGGGGTCGCGGCATTGGAACAAGCGCTGGCCTGAACAATATTTTATCGAGTTGATCGGTAAGCTCATCATCGAAGGCTGGCGCGTAGAGCTTTTCGGCTCAGCCGAAGAGAAGCCGCTCACACTTGAGATCGAGCAGAACCTTGATAGCGACCGCGTAAAAAATTATGCGGGAAATCTTTCGATCGCCGAAACGATGGAAAGAATGTCGAGGGCCTCGCTTGCGATCACCAATGATTCGGGGCTCATGCATGTCGCAGCAGCGCTCGCCATTCCGACAATCGCGATCTTCGGCCCGACCGTAAAAGAATTCGGCTTCATGCCTCGCAATCCAAACGCAACCATCATCGAAAATAAAGGCCTCTACTGCCGCCCCTGCACCGCGATCGGCAAGGACTACTGCCCCGAAAGACATTTTCGGTGTATGAAAGATATTGGTGCGGAGATGGTCTATGATATCGCAGTTGGAGTAAAGGCTGACCTTCGTCTGTGACAGGTGTTCTCACGGATATCCTAACCCTGGCCTTCAAATCACGACCTCGGTTATAGGATTGATCGGGCGATTCGATCAGAGTCGCTGATGGGTCAGGCGAAACGAATGGCTCGACCTATTATTGGACATTTGGTCAAGACGCAAGCATTCACCACTCGGATTCAAGTGTAGCGTTTTTAACCTACTCGACAGTTGGCAAAAAGTACGACACAGTCACTGTGGTCAATCCAAATGGATGTTCTGCAAGAGGCACGGGTGCATATACGATCTTATCATGCGAACCCGTGATCCCGAAAAACGTACACATCGTAACAGGCACCGCGCGAGGTTCGTATTCGAGCGCGGCAAGCCGATGAGCGCGCTCGACATGATCGGCGTGCGCATCCGAAGTTTGCCCGAATGCATGCAGTGGCACAAGTGTGAAGAGAAGCAAGCCTGCTGCGATATTTCTAAGGGTTTTCATAATACGTTATCCTTTCTTCAATTGAAAGAACCAAGACTTGTGTCAAAAGTCTAATACGGCAGAGTTCTTAAAGCCCTACTTTCGAAGGAGGAGTTTGGGGTGGTTGAGCCCCTTCTCGGGCGGTCTCGAATCTAAAATTGCAGAAACCCACACAACCACCCCACAACCTCCGCCTTCTGTACAGACCGAAGACATAGGTAACAGTCGTTCGCATTCTACTCGAACTCCTTTGGAACATTCTGGCGCGTCAGGTGCAAGGCGTTCTCCACGAGGAAATCAAATCCCAAAATCAATCCGTAAATAAGAAGCCAACAAACTCAGGACGAGTGAATGATCGTAAAGGCAAAAGAAATCAGTGAAATCCAGATCCACGTTCCGACGGCACTTTCATTGCGCACCCAAGTAGCTGACGACCCAAGTCACTATCCGCAAGTATAAGCCGTACATATCAAGCCGCAAACTCGGGGCGAATCAAATCCCAAAATCAATCCATAAATATGAAGTCAACTAACTAAGGCCGAATCAATGATCGTAAGGGCAAAAAGGAATCAGCGCAATCCATTCAAATCCGCGTAATCCAGGTTCGGAGCTTTTCGTGTATCCCTCCAAACCCACCATTGGACATCACAATGATCACATCTCCCGCCTTCGCGATCTCGGCGACTTTCTTGGCGATCGATTCTGGATCGGGCAAGTAGTACGCGTCTGAACCCTGGGCTTTGATCTCTTTCATCACGAGTTCAGGATCGAGGCGTTCTTCGGGTTCGAGAAGATTCAGTCTTGCGATCTGCGAGATGAATACGACGTCGGCTTGTGCGAAGCAGCTTGCGAGTTCGTGCTGGAAGATGTTGCGTCGGGTGGTGTTGGAGCGCGGCTCGAAGATCGCGATGATGCGCTCGGTTGGATATTTCTGCCGCACCGCTTTAAGCGTTTCCTTGATCGCTGTCGGGTGGTGCGCGAAATCATCGTAGATCTTGATGCCGCCGAACCCACCTTTGAATTCCATTCGGCGCTTGATACTCTTGAACGTATCAAAGGCTTCCTGAATTTGTTCATAAACGATCCCATGCCGGCGTGCGCTTGCGATCACTGCGAGTGCGTTGCGCACACTGAACTCGCCGAGCAAGCCGAGCCATAGTGTCGCTTCGCTTGTCCCATTTTTCAGCACATCAAATGTTGTGGCCGATTCATCGTATCTGATGTCCGTTGCTCGCCAGAAGCAATCTTCGCTTAAGCCAAATGTCTCAACCGGTGCCGGAGGATTTTCGAGTACCGCTTTGACATTCTTGTCTTCACCATTTGCAATGATGACTCCATTCTTCGGCACAAGAAGTGTCGCACGTTTGAAGGTGAGCTTGATATCGTCAAGCGTCGGGAAAATATCGGCGTGATCGTATTCGATGTTGTTGAGGATGAGGGTTGTCGGCAGGTAGTGCAAAAACTTTGAGCGCTTGTCGAAGAAGGCGGTGTCGTATTCATCGCCTTCCAAAATGACGAACCGACTCTTCGTATCGACGCGATAACCTTCACCAAAATTTTCGGGCACACCACCGATCAGAAAGTTGGGTGAAAGACCACCAACTTCAAAGACCCATGCCATGAGCGACGACGTCGTTGACTTGCCATGCGTACCTGCTACGACAATGCTCTCACGGCCCTGGATCATCTCTCGCTTCAGAAGTTCTGGTAACGATCCAAATGGGATACGTTCATCGAGCGTGGCTTCAACTTCTGCATTCCCTCGCGACATTGCATTGCCAACGATGACGAGATCTGGCTTCGGCACGAGATGTTCGGCGCTAAACCCCGCTTCGATCGTGATCCCCTTCTCGCGCAAGAGGTCCGACATTGGCGGATAAATATTATCGTCGGAGCCGGTGACGGTGTGGCCAAGTGCACGCATCATGAGAGCGCCATTGCCCATCGCTGTGCCGCAGATACCGATAAAATGAATATGCATGCGTTTGATTCATTCGAAATTACTCCTGCAAATTTAGCAAGTGAAATTCTTCCGCATTGTATTGCGGCTTAGTCGAAACGCATTCAGGTCGAGGAGTTGACAATTCCTATATTGTGGGCTGCTTCCGGCCCCCCCCAACGTCGGGGCTGCGTACCGGCAATTATTTCTACCGAATTTGGGACAGCAAAGGAAATTTCGAGTCGAGGAAATTCAAGATAGCTGCTTGATCGACGCAACAGTCACAAAAAAAGGCGAGAGCAATGCTCTCGCCTTTTCTATTTTTGTAGCGGGAGAGGGACTTGAACCCACGACCTGCGGATTATGATTCCGACGCTCTAACCAACTGAGCTACCCCGCCACGCCAACGCACAAAACAGAGTCCTATGCTGTTGGAAGCGCCCAAACGACTTTGCGAGCAAGTGAAGTTCCGACAAGCACTTCCGACATCTTTTGCAACAACAAATGCCCGATGAAACGCTGATCTACCTCGAACGGGCTCCGCGCACACCGTCAGCGATCACGCCAACGGTCGTGTTGCTCCACGGCCGCGCTTCAATTGCGAGAACGATCTTTTCGATCGAAGGTCTGCTCGATGCGCGCGATCATGTCTTTGCATTGCAAGCCCCCTATCCTTCGGCAAAAGGTGACTTTGAGTGGTTCGTCCCGAAACAAAACGAAGAAGGCAGTGAGGCCGATGAAGCGTTGATGTCGCAGCGACTGGACCAGATGGCACATTCCGAAGAACTTGTGACCGCAACGATCAAGGAGTTGATGACAAGCCGGGGACTCGATCCCGAATTGTTATTTCTCATCGGATTCAGTCAGGGCGCCGCGATGTCGTTTCTTATCGGCTTACACGGCGTTTTGTCCGTTCGAGGAGCGGTGCCGATGAGCGGATTTGTACCAGAAGAAATTCGCAGCTGGCCAGAGGTTTCTACCCGCACTCAATTCATCGTGCCGCACGGTGATAAAGATGAAGTGCTGCCGCAATCTTCAAGTATTCGTGCGCATGACTTTTTACTTTCGAAAGGGATCACATCGGAGTTTCGCGAATATCGCGGGCGGCATAAGATGTCGCTCGATATTGTGCGATATGTGAATGAGTGGATTTTGAAGTTGGCAGGATTGAATGCGCGGGTTGAGTGAAAAAGGCTCGACTGCGGTGCGGCGATGCGTCGTTTGGTGAGACTTGACCCCGCGCTTCCGCACGGGGCTAATCATGGGACGCCGCGCTGCGGCTACGTTTTGATTTAGCGTTTAATGCCGCATCGTATAGGAGCCCTCACGAATGTTGTTCACATTAAAATCCAGTTCAAGCGTTTCACCACCCATAGACCCGCCAGTCGAGAGATCGATCAACCCGCTTCCCCGTCCTGATTTAATGAAGGACGAATTGTAAAGCCATTCTTCCTTTGGCTGGTAATTCACCGCGTCGGTCCTTTTGCATCGGACGCCGTTGCCATTCCAATCGAGATAGGCGATTGAATCGCCATAGACGACGGGCTGCAATGGTTTAAGCAAAGCGTTAAATTTCTCACGGGTCGTTTCGCGCAGCGATGAACAGATCACCCAGCAGGCAGTGCGCCCGGCGCTCGTTCGCAATCGCTCGCCGTCGATGACATTGTAATCTGTCATCAAGCGAACTCCGACGAGCGCAGAGTCATACTGAAACGTCGTCCAGTCGGTTGGCGCCAATTCATAACCAAACTTCGGATCCTGCATCCCGCTTGGCAGATGCACATCGACGTGATGATATTTCGCGCTGTCGGGTATGTCGTACAACGCAACCAGCAGATTTTTATTCTGATAGATCCGCTCGTATGGCGATCCGCCTACCCATTTATTCTCATTCGGATATCCTTGCTTTACTCCACCGATCCGCTCAAGCATGAAGGATGGCTCTTCGGGGAAGAACTCGGCGAGTTCATCGGCGCTGAAATTCGGATGAAGACTGAAGAGGATATTCTTCGCATGATAACTTGCAAAAACGAGGCTCCACGACTGTTGTTGGATCGGCTGCACGAGGCCGCCCTGCATCGAACCAAGACAATAATCCTTCGTCATGTAATCATACTTGCGGACTGTCGCCTGACGAACATCAGTGCCACGCAGGGTCGGACGGCCCCGCTTCGTTTCGATGTTAACGAAAGAGGTCCCACGGGCGTGCGCGATTGCTCGAATAACATAGGGACACTGGTACTTTCCAAGCGCAGCGAATGCAAGATCAGGTTCAAGAAACTTGACGGAGTCTTCGAAGAAGTATTGACCGTATGCGGTGACTTCACCTGCTCGTGGATCTACAGCAGCCTGATCGCTCACACGCGAATGGGCGCCGCAGTATGCGCCGTTAAGATATTCGACGGCGTAATCTGCTATGAACAGGTCGAGGATCATCGAGCATCGCGTCCGTATTGTGGAGTCACTGGCGAATTGCGAAAGCAACACAAGCGGCGTGACGTAATAGTAATCGTAGCGCGGAGAATTGTATTCGCTCTGTCCGAAGCGCGAGGTCTCGTCGATGAAATGATCGAGAAAATCTTTCGCTTGTGCGTGAATCTCCGCAGACGATTGCCCCGTGAACCACTCGCTGCCATCCAGTTCGGGCCACACTTCGCTCATCAAGAGCAACGAGCCATAATACATCAAAAAGTGATTCTCGGTATCGCCGCGATAAGGCGTGAAGTGCTTCCAGCATTCACGAATTTTTTTCTTGTAGTCAGCGCGAAGGATATCCTGCGTCGAAAGATAAAGCCCCGCGCAGCCATACATCCAGAACATATCACCATACGGCCGCGCAAGAAGCGTGTCGAGCTGCCTGTATGCGAAATCAACATCAACACCCAGTCGAATTTTTGCTGCGACGACCGCGAAATTTGGACCGGAGGCTTTCGTGACGATCTGATGCAGCACAACAGATTTTAAACTATCGGACTGTCCGAACGCAGCGAGTGGAGACCACAGAAGCAGAAGTAGAATCAGCCGCTTCATTTCTGAACTATAAAAGATTTTAGCGTCCAGATCTCTCGACCAGCTAAATGCTGCTCAATCGGGAGTTCACGCCGTGATTCCGGGTTGCCCACCGCCACGATCTGGTCTGCCCACTTCGCCAGACGACGAATAATACGGATTCCATTGCCGAGAGCCCCATAGATCGCAGTGACATTGCCGGGTGTGTCAGCGATCAACAAACAAGCGGAAACATTTCTGATGCTATCAATTTTCCCCACTACGGGACTGTCGCCAACGAATGAATGAAGGATGATCCCATCTGCTCCACCAACCAATCGATAGCTCCAGTAAGACGGTCGCTTATCGCTTTGGGATGTACTCACCATCTCTGCTGTACACCAATGCTGCCCGTCGGCGACTTGCCAGTAATGCGCCGCGGATTGCACGATCGCTCTCACCTTTTTGGTCTCCGTTGAAGGTGCGTTACGATCGCTGCGCGCAGAGCGAGATGTGATCGGCTTCCAAATCGAGTCATCGACGAGCTTGAATAAACCGTCCTCCGCTGCAAGAGAAACTTGATTCGGCAGCACCGAGTCGATCACCACCTTCGAACAATACGGCACTGACAACCCAGAGAGCAACTGCTGCCACGTCACACCACCATCTCTCGATCGCCATGGTCCATGCGCGGTTGCGATGTAGATCTCGTTCGGATGCTTTTGATTGACTGCAACATCCATCGCTTCGGCGATGCGCCAATCAGTTAGCACTTTCCATTTTTCTCCGAAGTCGGTTGAGCGAAGAATTCCGAGGCCGGTTGCGAGATAGAGAATGCGCCCGTTCGAGGATTGAACTTCGTCCATCGAGTAGGCTTTGATGTTGTTCCATCCGAGATGCCGCCACGTCCGGCCGGTGTCGTCACTTTGATAAAGCCCGCTGCCGTTCGAACTTCCGCCCATGAATGCGCCAGCGCTATCATTTGCGATCGCGGTAGCAAAGATCCGGACATGCGAATGTTGCGCGAATGCAGTTTCGCAAATAAGTAGAAGACAAAGAATTGCAGCAAGTCTGATCACGAGTCGATCTCGATCTGCCTTTCGCGGAATCTCAACCTGGCCTTGATCCCCGACAATTTCGGTGATGAAACGAGTTCGTCGCCGATGACTTTCATTCCAAGCAAATACCGAACGATGAGCGTGATGTATTGCGCCCACCCCCAGACGATGATGCCCGTCGGTGGCAACGGCGGAGTCGGGCGCTCTCCATAAAATTCGAACCACGAACCGCTCGCGCCGGCTTTATCTATCAACCATTCGAGTGCGCGGAGTACGTGTTCCATGTCGCCCATCTCTGCGTATGCGGACGCGATGAACGAAGTCGCAAAGGGCCATGGACCAGGTGAATCGGGCTCCGCCGCGACATGATAGCGGCCATAGCCTCCACCCTTCCACGCCTGCGACCAAAGTTCTTCGAGTGAGGCCATCGTTTTTCGTGCGATCTCACTTTTTGGATCGACGAAACCATGACAGATCGGAAACACTGTGCTTGCGTCTGGCTCCCATGGCGCAAGCGGTGTCGCTTCCATGGGTGTTCCTTTTGGCCGAAACGTCGCGAGATATTCTTTATTCGAATCCGTTTCGACCACCATTACCATTCGCTGCGGTTTGCCATTCATCAATCGGCGCTTGATGATCTTTCCATTTTCGATGAACGAATGGGTCGGATGTTCGAGAAAATTATGTCGCATTTTTAATGCAGCCTCGGTCCATCGTTCGTGCGGCTTATTGATCGTACGAGCGAGTTCTGCTGCAGCTTCGAGTCCCACTATTCCGAAGGAATTGTGCGAAACATCATAGCCCATCTCGACACCCATCATCGCCGAGCGCTCCCAAATGTCGCGAGCGCCCTTGAGCATTCCCCTGTTCGCATCGAGATGTTCCTGCGTCAGAAGATATTCAGCGATCGCGGTTATCCTGTCGAAATGTACACGGATCAACTCATGGTCGCCCGACCAATCAACATAGAGCTTTAGTGCAGCAAGCAGCGCTCCGTTATTATTGAGTTCGGCATCATCGCCGCCGCGAAATCTGCTCGACTCCATGAGTTGACCTTCAGCGTTCGATAACCGTGTCAGGATGTTTACAAATACACTACGTGCGGATTCAAACTCACCTGCATAGATCAACGCCTCGGCAACATGCGCGGCATCGCCCGACCATTCAAAGCCATACTGCCAGATGCTCGCATCGAAGCGTCCGCTGGACGAAACTGCAGCGCGCAAACCCAATATCGCCTTGGTCAGCAGTGCGATTGAACGCGCGATCAAAGGATCAGCGCTTCGCGTCACTGCGAACGTGGAAGATCCGTGATTGGGCGGCGAGGACGACTTATACGCGATTGATCCGGATTGCTCAAGCTTTAAATTATATCGCAACGTGGCGTGCGTTCCTGCGATCGTAAATGTACGCTCTGAAGCTTCAACCGGTTGATCGCTTTCGATCTGTATGCGGTCGTAGCCTTGAGCCGCCAGACCGTTTGATGATTGGGTGAACCGGTCGAAGTGGGCGGGATTCGCATAAAGCGAAGTTTCGATCGTTACATCGAAGACATTCGTGATCGAGATCTCACGAATGATCGCTGCATCAGTATGAGATGCTCGAAAGTTCTCTCTCACCTCCGCATCGCCCGCGCGCCATGTGGCCGTTACGAATGGCTCGCCATTCAGATCCCATTCCACGTTCGTCGTCGCGTGCTCCGGATGATATCGTTTTCCTTCGATAATGACAACAACTTCGGTCTTGGCAAGGCCATGCTCAGGATGGAACAGCAGCGTCGACCACTTCCTGCCAAAATGCTCGGGCCGCGAAATCAGCAGGCCGAGTGGCGTAAGAGCTTCGTGCCTGCTCCACTGGATCGCTGCCATGACTTTGCCATTGCCAAGAAAAAAATATTCCGTGCCGGCCGCGTTCGTTTGAAAATCGGGGTGAAGATTTTGGCTCATGGGACTAACTTCCGATTCGCATGACGAGTATATAAATCGCGATGATCACTCCCACTCCGACCCAACAAAGCGCGAAGCCCCAGATATCGCGCTTCGTTGGTTTCCAGAACTCCCAGTTCGTGTGAGGGAAAAGTTTATCACGCTCGATGAGTTCGGGATCCGCGATCTTTTCTGCGACTGCTGCATCATCGAGGCCTCGGTCGGCAAGCGCTGGTGTGTGCACTCTCGCGTAAAATTCGGTCAACACACGTTCGCTGTTTTTTCGCGTGACGAGACTCACAGCAAACAACACCAGAAACGGAAAGATGAGATCGAATCCGAAGGAAGCAGTCGAAAGTCCGGACTTTGAAAAATTCGTCAGGTCGATGCCGGTAAGTCCCACGAGCCATACTTGGAACCGAAAAATACCTTCGCCAATGCGAGGACTGTTCGGATCCGTCGGATCGGAATGAACAACCGTTTCAAAGTAAATACCGGTGGGTGCCTCGCGGTTTGTTTTTGTAATGAGATCGCCAACGTGCTTTGCCGCGCCGAGTCGGACGTCGTCATTTTTCGCGCGCACATGCACGACCTCGCTGCTTCCCTTCGTCTCGATCGTGAGTGACTGCGCCGTTCGCATTCCGGGAAGTGCTGGCACCACATTCGGTACAATCACCGTAACGCAGAGCGATAGCAGCATCTGGATCACGACGGCTTTCGTCGTAAGTCTTCGCCAAAAATAAACAAGCCAGAGAGCCGGGCCGATGATCGTCCCGATCGAAAGGACATACTTGAATACGACAAAAATATCGTCGACAACATACGCGAAGAAAATGCCGCCAATGAGAACGATGAGGATCACAAAGCGGCCAACCATGACCTGCGTCTTATCCGTCGTTTGCGGACGTATTGGAAGCAGGATGTTTTTGGTAAATGCAGCAGACCACTCGAGACTTGACGAAGCCTTCGATGCCATGTTCGCAGCGAGCACACTCGCGATCATGAGTCCGACGAATCCAACACCGAGCAAATCCTGCGTCATCGTGCCCCAGATGAATGTCGCATCCGAAAGTTTACCAGAGTAAAGCGCAAGCGCGATCACGCCGGTAAGGGCCCAGCCGATCATAATAAAGCGTTTGGCAAATGCACCGGTCACCATGCCCATGCGCGCAGCATTGTCATCTTTGGCCGCACCGCCAAGCGTGAATTGTCGCGGTGCGAGCCCGACAAGATTCACGAGTACCATCGTCATTACGAAGTACCACGTGTATTCGCTCGATACTCCGGAGCCAAAGAGCGCGAACATTGCGTCGGGTACTCTCGCATGTAATCCAGAGAATCCTCCGAGTGCATGCAGGCCGACGGGTATAAGAATCGTTGAAAGGAACAGGATCATCACGCCCTGCAACACGTCGGTATAGGCTGCGGCAAAGAGTCCGCCCATGATCACGTACGCTGCCGTGACGCTGCCGTATAAGATATAGAACGTCGTGAGATCGAGATAACTGATCACCCCTTTGATCTCGCCTTTCTTTTGTTGCTCCGTTAACGTCGCAAATTCATGCTTCAGCGAATCGGGGAATTGAGCCAGGTGCGATTGTTTTTCGAGAACCTGGTATCGTTCAAATCCCGCGACGCTTGCGCGTTCTTCCGGTGTGTATTCAGGAGCAGGCTTCACCATTACGGCCTGCATCGTTTTTCCAGTGATCAGATAGCCGAGCGATGAGCCGTAGATCGCCGTGAGCAAAAGATAGATCGCGAAGAGACCTCCCAAAAACTTTGACTGAAAGCGGTGCTCGAAGATATCGCCCGGACCGATATAGCGCGCGCGCCGTTGCAGGATCGCGCTGAACCAATAGAACGGAGTGATGAAGAGGACAAGATTTTGAAACCAAACGCCGCTCAGTCCCTGACGGTAGATCTCGCGCGTGACTCCTGCGGCCTGGTCGGCTGAGACCATGTTGCCGAAGTTGAGAAAGGTCATCATCGTCCGGCCGAAGCTTCGATCGGCCTGAAAAAAATCGTGGGTCGATTTTATTTTCTTGCGTGTGCGCGCGCCGATCCAGATCAATACCCCGAGGTAAATGACGATGATCGCCCAGTCGATGATATGAAGTCCGAGAAATCGCATTGTTATCAGGAGTCGCATGGTTCGTGCGCTCTCTGATGCGAAGTTAGTAAAGGATTGATTGGGGAGGACCGAAAGCCGCTAAAAGAGCCTGCTCCAGTTGGCCTTGGTTACGGCATCGAAACGATCTCGAGCAGATTGCCCGAAGGATCGAAGAACTGGAACCAGTACGAACCCGAGCCCATATCGACTGCGGTTTGCTGCACGATCTGCACACCTCGTTCTTGAAGATCGTCGAAGGCGTTTCTTGCATCGGCGACACGCATCATAAACGAGACGCTGCTTCGCGTAGGGTCGGGCGTTTTATCAGGATGTCCGCCTTCGAGATAGATCGCCTGTGGGTTTGCACCGATGCCAAGAAAGCATCCGCTCGCGCCTTCGCTCCCCGTCACTTTCATCCCAAGTGTTTCCGAATAAAAGGCTTTGGATCGTTCGAAATCGGCCACATAGATCGCCTGCGCGAAGATACCTTCGACAATCAGTGGATGGCGTGTGAGTGTTTCGTGTTGTATCATAAAGCAAAAAAAGCAAGAACAGAACTATGGAATTTGAACTGGCAGAATGCGAACGTTCGAATGATAAAAATCGGGCGATTCGATAAAGGCGACTCGGTCGCCGGCGGTCGCCATGCTCGGTTTGGATGCGTCACTCGAGATCGTGGCGGTCTTACCGGTTGCCGTATTCAACAGGCGGAGCGAAGATGCAGAATATTGATTTGTGCAATAGGCAATCACTCGGCCATCTCGCGAAATGGTGGCCGCGGCTGCGGTATCCTGCACGATCATTGTGCCCGCGGTCCCCGAGGCGAGCTTGGTAATGCCCAATTGACTTGCGAGATAGAAGTTTCCCCCACCGCCAAGTACCCCTGCGTTCGCAGCATCAAGGTCGCTGGTCGTTTCGAGGGAATCGTGGCGCTGAATGTTCGTATCGACGACAAAGAGCGATAGGGCACTGGATGACCGATACGCAAGATACCCAAAGACGGAATCGCCCAACCATGCCACGCCTGGATACGAATAGGTCGCTAGATTTACCGCCCATTGATGGACCGGCCGCGGGCGTGATCCCGAGATATCGAGGAGTTCGAACGACTGCGGACTTTGCTGCGCTCTCTCGTTGGTCAGCAATAAATATTTTCCGCTCGCCGATTGCGCTACAAGATTGTAGGAATAGACCAACGGGGTTACCAGACCTGTCGCAAGCGCCATTTGCTCGACGTCAGTCCCGTTCGAAAAATAAACAACGGCGTTCGAAGGGTCGACGAACATAGGTCCGGTAGGATAAGCGTCCTGCCCAAGAGCAGAAGAAGCGACCTGCTTGCCGTCGCGATCGTAGGTGACGACAGCGAATGAACTGCCGCTTGTGGCATCCTGCGTGTGCTGCTCGATCGACACACATTTTGATCCGTCGGGCGACCATACCAGCGCTTCAACCTGCGTGGTGGGATACGTCACGTTCGGGCCGCTGAATGGGGATGTGAGCCAGAAACAACCGTTCAGCAGCACCCCACAGAACGGCACGAGCGCAAGAAAGCTCCACCTACCTGTTATCCCTTTTGTACGCGAATTCCGATTCGAGAAGACTTTCATTGCAAATGACAGTTTAGTACAATAAGCAGACAACTTGAAGTGCCAGACAAAAGGGCCAACGCGCGCCCAGCCTAATTAGATTTCAAACTCAGTCGAGCAAGCGTTAGATAGCCACGGGAACCTAACATGAGCCCGCTCGGCCAGCGATCCATGCACAGCCGCCCACTATTCAGCGCTATAGACACGCATCTACCTCTTTTTGAGACGATGTTTTACTTCCGAGCGGATCACTTCGAGCGAGCGCTTGACCCATTCGTAGGTTTCGGCGTCAGGTTTCGAGCCACCTAAAAAGCGAAGCATCGCGACTTCGTCGGCAAGTACTTCATCGATGCTGCCGGCATCCTCTTCGGTAGGCTTCCACTTCGGAGCTACCGCAATTTCCTCATACGTTACGCCCATCGCATCGGCAATCTTCTTCAGCGTATGTTCGGTCACGCCGCTCTCGTCGTTTTCGATCCTGCTCAAGTGGGCCTGAGTGACCTTCGCCTTGCGTGCGATAAAAAGCTGTTTCTGCCCGCGTTCGTCGCGAAGTCTTCGAATCCGTTCACCTTGAGTCTCTGCTGCCATTCTTTTTTCAAATAAAGTTTTTGACCTTTATGTTCGAATATACGAAGAATTCAGCGTTTTTGATACCGCATGGCAAGAAATTTCTCAAAATCAATCTTTTTTATGCTTTTTTTATTGTTCAAGGGAACATAAAGCACATAACTTAGCGTTTACCCATATACGAACGGAGAAAGGAGGATCAAGATGAAAAGTAGTAATGTGAGTCGAGAGCCCTAGCAACCGTGGTGGCAGGGAACACTTCGAATGCTTCCGGTTGTACGATATGGGCATCACTCGGAAGAATTTATCGGTGTTCTAATGTCCCAGGCGCAACGTATCGGTTGAGAATGCGTTGAGTGATGCGATCCCAGAAACCTGTTGCTGTTGTTGCGGCCTATCGTTGCGACCCCAGTTGATATTATAGGACTAAACTTCGGCATCCAGAGTGAAAGCAGAAAAGTACCTGATCGTCACAGAATCGGTCGCGCCGACCACGCCCGTTGTAAGCAAAGTACGCTTTGGCTTCGGTGCGGCAGGCGAAGAAGTTCAAAAGCTTCTTCTCACGGGTGTCGACAGGGTTCGCGTAAAGATCGATGGCACTCCGCTCGAGACGGTTTTCATCACTGCCAGACCCTGGCGGCTGCTCGATATCAAACAACGCATCAAGAGTCTATCGGCGAACGACGATTGAACCCATGCGAAGTTTCCGCAGAACTTGCAGCCTGTTACTTTTCGCCTGCGTAGTTGCAGGATGCTCGAATACCTATAATGGTTCGACGGGACCTGTCAACACAGCCGGAAGCTTTAGCGCCGTCGTCGATGGCAGCGGCTGGAGCCCGACCGCCGACCAATCCGGCCAGCGAGAAGATGTCACGACGACCTATGCAAACGAACAGCTTCAGATCGTCGCCTATCGCCAGCCGAGCACAAATGACCAGACGATCATCGAACTCGATCTCGACGGCATAACGGAATCGGGCCAATACGACATCGGCAACACGTATAGCCGCGCAATTTTCGTCGATGAAACGCTGAGTTCGGCCGACCAGCTTTATTCGACGAATGCGAATTACACCGGCACTGTCGAAATCGACCGGTTCGACACACTGCTTCGCGAAGTAAGCGGATCCTTCTCCTTCGAAGCGGAGAACCAGGCTGGCAATTTCGTCAGCGTCCGCAGCGGAAGTTTCGACTTGTACTATTAGTCGCTTACGCACGCGTTTATAACGCAAAAGCGCACGTTCTTCCAGGCGTCTTCATACTCGTCGATGCCTCGGCAACCGGTTGATGATTCTCGCTATCGAGATTCGCAGCGGCAAACAAAACCAACATAACACAAAGGCCCTCGCAGGCTACTCAAAGGCCCTCGCAGGCTTTGACGCTGACTCTTTTTGTCAGCGTTCGAGAACTCCTATGCATTACTAAAAAAAACGAAGACCATGTCACAGACTGCACAAACTCAAACACGCAATTATCAAACGTCCCATTTCGGACTTCATGATTCCTTCATTGCACAGCCAGATGAGCCAAACGATCGGATTGACGATCACGCGCTGGAAGGTGAAATGTCACTCTGCTTTCATCCTGCGCTGCGGCCCGATGATGAACTCATCGATCTCGATTATCTCGCCCATTTTATCGACGGTACGGCCTTCTACGCCGAGGCGCTCGAAGATGAGCTGGGGGAAATGCTCGAAGATTTCTGGCAGGCTCGCGAGCATGCCCATCATATCGTTACAACGCTATTGCTTCAACGGCTAAGCGAATGCGGTATCGATGACTAAAGGTTGTTTCTGGAGGGTTGGGATCATGCGGGGTGTGCCCATACGGGTGCACCCCAAGTCTCAAGAACGCGGTTGCTCGCTTTGTGAAGAGATCGTTACGATGTTAACATCTTTCGTGTGCGCATCCCTTCTTCGCTTCATCATTCCGCGAAGCCCGATATAACTAAAACTTCCGATCGCGATCACGACAAGACTGTAAACGATCCCCATGATGCCGCCTACGGAAAAGCCACCGTTCCAAAGACCATGCGCTTTTCGAAACGTGAAAAACCAGTCGTCGAAATAGAGATCGTCAATTAACGTAAAGCTTACAAAAAAAAGAGTGGCGATGAATAGGTACAATCCCGCACCGATCTTTTTCTGGAATGCGATCACAAAGGCGATCAGAAAAAGCGCGGTCGTGATGATAAGCGAGAAGGTGCTAGAGAGCGCATCGGCCGAATCAAATTTATCGACGACTTGCTGAGGCGAGAGCGTCGTCATCGGAACGAACGGCTCCTGCGAATTCAGGAGCGTGTTTTCCTGAAAGAGCATGATGCCGCAGATTGCGATGCCCGCGAGGAAGACGATCAGGAAGGCTTTTTTCATTGTATCGTGTGACCTACTCTTTTCGTGCCGATTGCCGACTGCCGACTAATTTTCATGATCTCGGTCCCACAAGCGCATGTGGGTCAAAACAGGTAATTCGGCCGGCTGCTTCGTGTCCGTGTGCCATTTATATGTACAAATCTACACCCTTTTTGAGGGATTTGAGCCTAAATTTTAAGTTTTGCGCCGCAGAATGAAAAAAACGCTTGCTTTTCACACTACGATTTTGTATTTTTGGCCTGCCGAACGAATGTTCGGGCACAGGTACAACGCAATGAAGCACACCCAACGACTGCTTCACTTCCCAATTTCGCGGGGGCCTGGAAGTCGAGTGATGCCGGCAGAGCCACGGAGCAACGTGGTGTCTGCCGGATCTACATCCCTCCTTGTCGCATATTCCCTGCTGCTTGATCTTTTCGCTATCAAAGAAGAGCTCAAGAAATAACGCAAAAAGAAGAGCGCATAAAATCGCGCAAAATAGCGAATGTGTCGTCGCTCAACTTTTAACTTCCCATTCAACAAATTCGTACACAGTCTATGCAACTTCACATAGGTCCCATCGATCTAACGCTGAAGCGTCGTGCGCCTGCGGAAGCAACCACAACGCCAACGCAGTCACTTCCTTCGGTCGCCTTCAGCAACAATCCCTGGCAGACCCGTTATTATTACAACGCCTTCGATTCACCTCGAACCAACTTACTGTTCATTCGCGAGACGGTTAGCGCCTGCATGCACGCCAGGAGCGAAGCAGTCGGTCACGGCAGCTTCCACCTCTATCGAATGCGCAAAAGCTCCGCGCTGCGAGGCGCAGCCCTCAGCACGACAACCCGGACGAAGGATCTGCTTGCCGATCATCCACTCGAGCAATTGCTGATCCATCCCAACCCCTTGCTCGATATGCCCGACCTGCTCGAACTTGTAAGTCAGTGGCTCGATGCGACAGGCAACGCGATCATCCTGAAAGTCCGCGATGAACGTGGCGTCGTTCGCGAGCTTTGGCCATTGCCGACGCTTAACTTCGACATCGAGCGAGGCGACGACGGGATGCCAAATTTCTACAGGTTCCAACCGACGAACACCGTCATCGATGCAAACGACATCATCCATATTCGCCGCCCCGATATCCGGACGGCGCCACTTTTCGGACATGCGATCCTGAGCGATCTGCTCGACAGCGCAAAAGCCGACACCGCGCTTCGATTATTTCAAGAACGTTATTTCGCCAATGACTCCGTGCCGCGCGCGGTGCTCAAATTCCCTGCGGGCGCCATGCTGACTCAAGCCCAGCTCAACGAAGTGCGTGCCGATTGGGATGACCGATATCAGGGTCCGGAGAATGGCGGCAAACTTGCGATCCTTCCGGATGGCGGCCAGATCGAAGTGCTAAGCAGTCAGGGAAAAGAACTCGACTTTCGAAATTCAAAAGCCGATCTCTCGGACTCGATCCGTCAGGCATTCAAAGTGCCGAAGATCGTTTTGGGTGATGTCGAGAATGTCAACCTCGCGAACGCCGAAACAAGTTACGAGGTCTTTATGCGCGATGTCGTCGACAATACACTCTCGCGCATCAGTCGCGCACTAACGCGGGCGCTTGCGCATGAATATTCGCTCGATCTTTTCATCGAGCACGATAGCGTCCTTCCGGAATCCGAGGCACAACTTCTCGGCAGGTTCGCACAACTTAAAAGCACGCTAACGATCGACGAACAGCGAGCCCTCCTTGCGCTTGCACCACTCCCGAACGGTAACGGAAATCGCTTTATCGTCGGCAATCAACTCTTCGATAACAACTGGCAACCTCTGAACACGACAAACTAATTTTTTTTATGAACGATCAAACATATCTTCTCAAGCACTATGCCTTTCCTTCGACAAAACTTCTTGGCGCAAGCTCGGGCAAGCTCACGCTCGAGCACCGAAATTACCAAAGCCCCTCAACAGACGAACTCGCGCAGCTCGGAAATATTCCACAGGATCAGCTGCTGTTTGCGGCGAGCGATTTCGATACGAGTCCAAACGCGCGCACGAAATGGCTCAAGATGGCAACTTCGGATATCGACCGCGTCGGCGATTCGCTCAATCTTTCGGGAATCGTCGTCGACAATTTTATCCTGAATCCGCAGCTTCTCTGGATGCACGGGCTCACCCAGGAACCGGTCCACACGATCGGCCGCATTCGGGCGATCGCATTGACGGGTGACGCACTCTATGCGCTCGCCGAATACGCAAGCGCGGAGCTTTCGCCGCTCGCTGGACAGATCGCGCAACTTGAATCGGCAGGATTTCTCCCTGCGAATTCGATCGGGTTTCATCCCATCGAATGGGAAGCCAACGATTCAGGCGGCCTCGATTTTTTGAAATGGGAGTTAATCGAATGCTCGAAAGTCGAACTGCCGATGAATCCCTATGCCATAAACGATGAGGGGATGAATGAAGCTTCTGGTGAAGATGATATCGCGCAAGAGTTCGATCTGCAGGAGGCGACGGAATGGTTAGCTGGGTAAGGTGGGAATATCAAACGAGTGCGTCATTGCGAGCGAAGTTCCTGCTCGCCCCGCGAACATGAACGGAGCGAAGCAATCTTTTTGGGATGGCTTGCTGATCGAGGCTTCGATGCCCGCTCGTAAAGATTGCTTCGCTACGATACCAGTTTCGAGACCAACTCGTTCGGGCTCAACCACCCCAAACCCCTCTCTGTGTCGACAGTTGCATCCCGTACGGTATCTTTGCCTCAATGATATTATCCGAGAAAACAAAAACGAGCATCAAACGCGAACTCCCCATAGTCGCGTCGATGATCTATGCTTTCTTTGTCTGGGGTGGCGCACTGAAGGTAAAATTCAGCGGCGATGATTTTCAGTATCTTCATTCGCTCGCACCGATACGATCGATTGGCGATCTGATCAAGCCCTTTTTCATGCACGATGCGAACCCGAGCGTCTTCCGCCCGCTCGCAAATCTGACGTTCGTCAGCGACTTCCTGATCTACGGCTGGCACCCCTGGGGGTTCCATCTGACGAATCTGCTCCTGCATACGATTGCAACGGCGCTCGTCTATGTCACGGGACTTCGCATTTTTCATCTCGAGCGAAAGATCGCTTTTAGCGCGGCATTCCTGTTCGGCATTCTCGGCTCGCACGATTTCAACATTCTGACTTTGACCGCGCGTGCCGATATTCTCGTCGCGATCTTCACGATGACGACCTTGCTGATGGAGTGGAAAGTTGACCGCGCAGGGTCAAAAGCGAGGATCACACTTTTTCGAGGACTGGGACTGATCTCGCTCGCACTCGCGCTCTTTTCAAAAGAGATCGGCGTGATGATCCTGCCGATGATCGTCCTGCTCCTTGACATCACACCCTGGTCGTTTCATCGTGCCTCGGTGAAAGCTGCACTCAGGCGCATCTGGCCTTACGCGATGGTGCTCGTGGCATGGTATATCTATCACGCACACTACACCGGGGCGCTGGGCGGAAGTCAGCCACTCCAGGCAGACGCGGTCTCATCGCCAGCGGCGCTTGTACGCAATGCGTTCTATGGCGTAGGCTATATGTTTTTGCCGCTCGATCTGCAAACCGCGACTCTGATCCTTGCGCATTACCGGATCGCCGCGATCGTGGTCGGAATGCTGATCCTTTCTTCGGCAACCTGGCTCTTGCTTCGTTCGCTCAAAGCGAAATACTTGCGAGCATTCTATCCGCCGCTCGTCTTTGCGATGCTCTCGGGGCTGCTTGTGCTGATCTCCTTCGAACGCTGGAGGCTTTATACGCCTTCGATCGGCGGCGTAGTGATCTTCGTCATCATGCTCGGCCTCGTTACCGCGCAGTACACAACGCGACTTGCAGCGAACATCCGGCGAGTATTTGTTTACGGATACTTGATCATGAATTCTATACATGCGGTGCTGATGTGCATGAACTGGGGCGAAAGCACTGCGAAGCTTGATCGTTATAAAGCAGAACTCGGCAGGCTGCTCACACCGCTCAGCATTGCCCGCGACACGATGCAGGATAAAACGCTCGATGTAACATTCATCGATGTGCCCGCGAAGCTCGGAAGCGCGAGTGTGCTGCAGTTAGGTCTCGAAGATATCGCAAAGCAGGCGATCGCAGAAAAGCGATATCCGGCAAACGCTGCCCAATGCGATGTGCGTGATGTAAAGCTCGACACCCACACTGCCACCGAGATCTATGCCTTCGATCAGGACCGTGCCTTCAACGATCTTCATGTGAGCCAACCGGAGCCGCATACGTTCGAGTTAAGCGTCCCACAATCGAGCTCCACAACGCTTATTCCAGCGCTCGGATTTGTCAGAGGAGTCGCACGCAGAGATTGGGTACTGAAGTCTGGTGCAATCGTCGATCTCGATCGGGCAACCGTCCTGATCGAAAAAGCAAACGGACCAACAGCCTCCAAGCTACTGGTCCGCATGAACGACACTACCTCGACGCCGATCGTTTTCGAGAAAGACGAATTCCACGTTGTTCGGTGATCGGAGCTACTTAACGATCTGCATTCGGTGCACCTGAACGCCCGAAGCTGTTCGCAACTGGGCTAAGTACACACCGGCCACGAGCGAGTTTGCTTCGAACCGGGACACATGTTCACCGGAGGAAACTTCGCCATCAATAAGTGTTGCAACAGTTCTTCCGAGCAGGTCGCATACGGTGAGCGACACATGGCCAGAATTCGCGAGCGAATACTCAAGATCGGTCGAGCCATGAAATGGATTCGGGTAATTCTCGATCATGCTCGCATCGCTGATCTGATCGGTGAAGACTCTGAGCGATGGCGGATTCTCTGGCGTTTGGTCGGCGACGTGTTTCGTCTTGCCTGTGTAGACTGCTTCGAACGCACTACCGGGGACTTTCTTAAGCTGCGACCACTCGTTGTCATCCCAGCGGATATCTGTCGCGCCGGAGATGAACCATGCCGATCCATTATCGGCCAGGATCATGCCGTACTTCTTAAGCGCAGTAAGCAGCACCTTCGGACCGCCGGTGTAGACCGAAATATCGAAGTCGGCCTTCAGCCGCATGCGCAGCCCCATAGGCGGATAAGTCGTGTCCGTCGTGCCGGCTTCGTGACGCGCCGGCGTGATCCAGCCTCGCTGCGTTGTCGGTACGGTAAAACGAACGGCATGATTGATCACGCCCGACTGGATCTCATCGTAACGAACGAGCCCGGGAAAGATCGGTAGCCCCGCTGCATCGGCCGAGGTATAGCCATCGTATCGCAGCGAATCGGATGTGAGATCGAAGCGGACGCTGACCGAGGCGCTCCAGTTATTAGCGGCTGCATCCTTATGCGCGTTGTAGAGCTCGTAGAGATAATGGTGCGACGTATCGACGACGAGCACATGCCGGTCGCCGGTATTCGATTCGGGACTGCCTCCCTCGACCAGCGCATCGGGCGGGATCGGCATATCGATCTCGTCGCCTTCGTCGGCATAGCTGACAAGATACTTAAGATGCACGAGCGGCTGCGTCGGCGGAATGACGCTATAAGGAATACCATAGAGGAGCGTGCCGCCAAAATCGGGATGAAGCGTTGTCCTGCTTGAATTGATCTTTCCGACATAGAGCGCAGAAAGCGGATGCACGGGCAATTTCGATATGTCCTCGTTCCACCAGTTATTGGCTGGAAAGATTCGGCACGAACCAACAAACTGGGCACGCACAACAACAAGATTTGCCGTCAAGGCAAAAGCGAACAGCATGGCAATAGCCATGGCGCGAAATATCAACGATCTCATAACATTAAACAAGAATGAAGAACAACATACAGCAAGGTCAAGACGCGAATCTAAGCAATTTTTGGCTTGAATGCAAGCCACTATAATAACACCGGCTCGCAGCCGGCGATACTTGACCGGCACTTGCGAGCATCCAGCAATAATCAAACCCTTCCAAATGGGCCTCAAATCAACGATTCAAACAAAAAATAGAACGAACAACACCATGGCAATTATCAACGAAACCGAACAGACCATTACGGCATCAAAGAACGAACTTACCTCGCTCATCGAAAACGCGGTCGATAAAAAGATCAACGAACTCCCACGAACCATCGACCGGTCGCACTTAAAGGCGCTGAACGGCGATACACCTCAATCGAAGGAGCGTGCAAAGATCGAAAAGACCCTTCGATTCTTTCAGGCGATCGCCGAGAACGATCGCGGCGAACTTCGACAGATCATGTCGAACTACGAACCCGAATACGTTCGCGCACTCGCTCCGCAGGTCGAAGGAACATCCTCGGTCGGTGGATATCTTGTGCCGCCTGAATTCTACCGCGACGTGCTCTTCCTGCTCAACGAGTATGGCTTCGCGAGAAAATATTGCGCAACGATCCAGATGCGAACGAACGTCCTCAACGTCTCGACGCTAACCGGCAAGCCGAGCGTCAGCTGGACCGATGAAAATACGACGATCCCCGCATCGAAGGCGGCATACGGCAGGCTCGTTCTCACGGCAAAGAAGCTCGCAGCAATCTATCCGATCTCGAATGAATTGCTCGCCGATGCCAACATCGACGTTTATAATACGATCGCGCAGATCTTCGTTGAAGTATTCGGTCAGGAAGAAGACACGCAAGCCTTTCGCGGCACGGGCTCTCCGTTCACAGGGATTCTCGAGACAAGCGGTCTGACGACGACCTATCTCGGCGGTTCGAGCACTTCGGGGATGACGGGTTATAACAATATCACGCTCGACGATCTCATTGCGCTCGTCCAGTCTCTTTCGCCAGCACAACAGCGCGGTGCCTCGCTCTTCGTCGAGCAGAACACGCTGACGGATCTCTTAAAAAAGAAAGATGCAAACCAGCGATATCTCTGGGATCTCACGCACTCGGACGCACCGGCCGTGAATGGCGTCAACGGGTTCTCGGGTACAGGGCTGACGTTTAGGGGCTATCCGGTGGTCTCGATGCCAAATGGTGTTCTTATCAACGGCTACGATCAGTCGGCGCATCCCTCGACGAAGTTCGCGATCTTCGGAAATCTTCGTTCTTCGGGCGCCTGGCTCGGAATGCACGGAGGAATGGAAACGCGCGTATCGAACGATGCGACTGCCGACGGCATCAACGCATTCACGAACGATCTACAGATGCTGCGCATGACCGAACGCCTCGCCTTCGGTGTCGGTCAGCCAGGCTACATCGCAGCACTCTCGACTGCTGCAAGCTGATCACCCTACCGATCTATTTCGTCACTCCCCGCATCGTGCGGGGAGTGACTGATTGACTTCCGAACTCAATTCTAATATTTTATGCCATCATCCCCCGTTACTATCTCGCAATTTCAAGTCTACCTCAAAGACACCTCGACCGACCCGGCGCTGCTCACGTTTTATCAATCGCTGCTCGACGCAACTACGAACAAGATCGCGACATATCTCGATCGTGATTTCACAGCGCTCGCACATACACACGACACCTTCTGGGGTAACAACACCAACGAGCACATTCTGCACGACGCCGCGAGCTCGGTGCTCACCTGGACCTACACCGATTTAGACGGCCACATCCAAACCGGATCCAACACCGATCTCATTCTATTCGAAGAAGGCAGGCTCGTTCGAAATAAAGTCACGATTTTTGAAGAGAACGTCGAATACACGATCAACTACGCAAACACCTCAACAGGCTGGCCGCAGGCTGTCGAGCAAGTGATCATCGAAGATGCCGCAATCCTATTCAACGAATCGAACCAGGGCGGCGGAACCCTCGCAGAACTCATCGCCTCCTCGCGCGAAGGCCAGTTCACCGAGCGCGTTCGATACACCGATCTAACGCAAGCCCACGAGAAGATCCTGAATATGTATAAGCGGTTCGCGGTATAAACGATGTGGGGCACGCTTTAGCTTGCCCCAGCCAATCTAAACCACATAACTTACACGTATCGATGGTGCAAAACCCAAAGACCACATTTGCCGCAACACGAAAGATCGTTTGGGGCAAGCTAAAGCGTACCCCACATTTCCAAGAACATCCGATCCGAAGGAGGCGATTGACGCCACTCCAAAGTTACGCAAGCGCATGTGGGCACGCTTTAGCTTGCCCAGAACATCTTAACATCATGAGCCAGCTGGATCAAGAGACGACTCGTGAACAGCAGACTACTGAGGCGGAAAGTCATTGGAACAAGCTAAAGCGTGTCCCACATTTTTTAGATGACCTCGAATCCATGGAGGTTAAGGTCCGGATACAGAACGATTTGTGCTGAATCCCGACCGTGTGCCACGAAGGGCCTCCTTCGTGACCCGATCCCGGCCTTAAATCACTTGAGGACGTGCAATGGGGCTGCGACGAAGATCAATCCGAATTGTGTCGTTAGCACTGTTCGATCGTGAGTTCAAGTTGCTTGCCTGGGTAGATAACGCGACCGGCTGATATCACTTCGGCAAACGGCGTCATCGACGCCTCTGTGGTTGACGTTGGCGACATGATATGCCGGACTTCGATTCCCCGTGCTAGAAGATGATCGGTGATGATGCGCCGATGGCATCGCCACCAGACTGCCTCCGAGCACATGATCGCAGTATTTGTGTTTGCTGCGATCGCGAGCAGTTCGAGCATCCCTTCTTCGAATGGTGCAGTCATCGCGTAATCGGCATAGTTGCGAAACGGTGGTTTCAACCAGCCTGTGTTCTGTGATGGCTGCACTTCCTTGATGATGCTGCGGCGTCCGCCAAGCAGTAACAGATTTGTGTAGACAATGCCTCGCTCGGCGAGTGATGCGGCGAGCGCCTCTTTATTAAACTGCGGATTCATCCGCGAAAACGGGATCGAACGAACATCGACAAGATGCTTCACCCGATTAAGGATGAGCAGATCGGTGAATGCTTCGATCGTTCTTGTCGAGTGTCCGATCGTCCAAATGATCATAACCTAATTTAACCAACCAACTATCCAAACGCGCAACCATCCAATATGACATGGTGGCTTGATCCAGCCGTGATACTCCATAGGATCCTAAATAAGGAAACTGCTCCGTCTTCGACGCGCGTAGCTTGAGGCTATCTCATGCGGAGCGTAATTCCGTCCAGTGCAAAAATAGATGTGAGTCGGGTCGGAGTGGTGCACCAGAATCAGGAGCCCGTCAAGAACGGTTGGTAAAACCCAAAATTTTCCCTAAACAATAAACCAAATCCCATGACACGAGAACTCAACTTTCGCACGAACCTGAGTGCGCAACTTACTGCGCAGCTATCGCTTGTGCGCGTGACGGTGCCTGATATCCATGCGCTATCGCCCGCGCAGTTTCCTTCCTATTCGGTCGACCTTGGCAAAACATTTTATCAACAGAATGCGCTCGCCGGTACTCCGATCTCGGGATATCAGGAATTCACACTTACGATCAACTTCACACTCCCTCAACTGAGTCCCGAGACGATGCTTCACTTTCGCTCCGATTTTCTTGTCGGCGTCGAATTCTTTTTTGGCGGAGGGTATGCGCCTCCGGTGATTCAGCCTGGAGAGAATTATCGTATCGAGTCGATCTCGCTCGTGAACGTAGCAGCGCCGACGATTCAGCCGACCGCGACACGCTTCGCAATAACCATCAACGCTCGCTATGATTTCATCAACCTCTAAGACCTATGCTACCCATCCTCTATTTACGTTACCGCGCATCACCGGCCGACCCCTGGATCTTGCCGCCGCTCTTCCCGCTCAGCGCACCCCTTGCGCCTGCAGGTTCCATTTCGCTTGGCTTGTTGGCGATTGCCACATCGCCGCTCAATGTGACGCAGTGCGGGTGCGCTGCCGATCCCACTTCGGTCGACGATCACCTGACCGCCATTTGCACGACCACGCCGCTCGTGCCGAGCGAAGCCGATGCGCTGCTTCAATTTCTGCTGAATTATAAAACGCGCTCTTTACATGAGGCACAACTTGCGGGTTTCGGCCCCGGAGGATTTGTCGCTGCTGACGCAGTCAACATCGACATCAAACACGACCGAGGAAGCGAACGCATCAGCCTTCGTCTCTCGGCTCCCTTAACTATCTATCCATAAGCAGCGATGCTATCTCTAATCAACTACCAACTACTATGAACACGATCCAACTACAAGTCCCCGTTCTCTATCTCGTGGCCGCAAGCTTTCTTGCCGGCTTTCTTTTCGGTGCGATCCTCTTTTGAAAAATCATGATTCCAATCTATCTACCACTTCTTATCGCACTCGGCCTTCCCATTCGGGAAGGCTCTGTGCCGAAACCGAACGATTCGGTCTATCAGCTAACCGACGCTGTAGAAATCGCCGACTCGCTTAACGCAGCGGCGCCAATGTTGTTGCCATTCGAAGCACTCATGAACGACGCTTCGGCGAAGTATGATGTCCCAGTGGCCCTCATTGCCGGCGTCATCCAGGAAGAATCGCGATTCGATGCCTGGGCCGAACGCGTTGAAGTCGCTTACTTGCGAAACAATCAGATAAAACGACAGGCAAGACACTGGACATCGATCCATGCAAATGGGCCAAACTATCAGACCGAACTTGAAGATCGAGCACGTTCGATGGGGCTCATGCAAGTCATGGGCGAAGTTGCGCGCGAGCAGCAATTTGGCGATCGATATTTAAGCACGCTCTTTGCGCCCGAGCGTTCGATCGACGAAGGCACGAAGCTTTTGCGAAGGCTCCTCGATCGATATCCGAATGATACACTCGCTGCGATCAGCGCATATAATCAAGGCTCGGCACGCCGGAGTCATGCACATCACCGTGCGGGTGCATTCCTCAATGCACGGTATGTCTATCGCGTGATGATCGCGTGGCACGCCTACGAACGGTTGTTTGCCGTAGCAGATCGGAGGACGCATGGCTAACGAAAATCTGCGCGAACGCATCGGCGTTGCATGTCTGATCTTCTTGCTCGGTGTTGTGATCGGCTGGGCGCTCTCGGAAGGCAATTGCACAAACCAGGCAGAGCATCCGCCGCCTACGACGCGAACGACCTCGCATCCCGATTCCGCGTTGATCCCAATTTCGATCACGTCCGCACCGGTGAAGATTCATGCGAAGTCCAACGCGCATCATCGGGCAACATCGCTTTCGGCAACATCGGTTGTCGATTCGTCTTTACTCGATCGCACCATCCACCAGGTTGCCTGCATCGATACACTGCTCCTTGCGCCAGGCGCTCGCTCGGCCGACACGCTGCATGTTTGTTACGACCCGCCAACCGATTCCTTTGCGATCGACTTGCGCTTCGCGCCGCGCGATACGAATATCGAAGTTCGATACGTTACGCACGATTCGATCATCGAACACACGCAACTTATCCAATCGGAAAAAAAGGTCTGGTACGTCGAACCGGTTGAGATCCTGGGATCGATCGTGTTCGGATTCCTGCTCGGGAATTTGAAAAAATGATCTACGGGCGCTCAGCCTGAAGGATAACTTTCACAACACTGACGCCAACAGCAACAAAATAAGCGCCTTCGGCAAGTGTGGAAAGATCGAGCGGGATCCGATTATCGCCTTGCTGAAGCGCGACGTTGCTGAGGGTTAGGAGTCGAACGCCCGCCATGCTGGTGATGGTGACGTCCGAACGTCCTGCGACGCCCGCCTTCACGTGAAGAATCGCAGAGGCAGACCCGCCATGTTTCAAAACGGGATCGGGAGAAATGCCGATCGAGGTGACGAGCGGTTTGCCGTCAAGGAAAGTCCTGATGGTCGAATCGCCGCAGCGCTGATTGAAATTGATCGCGATCGCATCGGTAGCCGGTACTGGAGTGAGCGAGCAGGTTTCGTACGTCGGATCGCTTGCGTTGAAATGAACGCCCGTGATCGGAATGACCGGAGTTGCATCGGTACCGACATCCGTTCTTAGATCGATCTGCGCGATCGCCTCACCGGCTGTCGCATCGTGCGGGCTCGATCCCATCGTAATCGCGATGTCATTCGCGTTATCAACTTCGCTGACGATCGACCAACCATTCATTGCCTGCACATGCGCAAGCTCAACAGAAGTACCGATCGGAATATCGAATGAAACCGTATTGAGCGCGAGCGATTGCTGCACTGGATCCACAAGATGAACAATCGTGTGTACAACATCGCCTGCGTTGACAGTCGCAATCTGTTGCTGAGCGTCGGTCCAAAAACCAACTTTCACCGCAGGCCGTGGAGTGCTGCTGCCGAGTAGCGTCACAGTATGTACGCTCGCTTGACCGAATTGCACGCTCGTGAAAGTGAGCGTCGCTGTGTCGTGTGCCGTCACTGCTGGCCGATGTTCGATCACGATGCTATCGATCGCGCTGACGCCGCGCGATGGGTCGGGTTGTGAAACGATCGTAAAGAAGGTCGACCCTGAAATGGATGCGTTCGAAATGCGGACCGAATCCATGCACTCGGAGCAAGTCGAAGAAGCGGTGAGCGTAAGTTTCTGATCGAGCGCACCGCAAAGCTTCGATGGAAATTTCATCGTATCGCCGCCAAGAGCAAACGCGCCAAGTTTCTGCGGCTGATTGTCATATTGGTATCGGTAGAGGTCGCCGTTATCGCTGCCGGCAAAGAGAAACCCACCGCGCACATACATGCGGCTATCGTCGTAGTTGCCCGGTCCGCCAATCGGTTTCCATGTCACGCCGAGATCGACCGACATCAACACCTCGCTCGCACTCTGAATAAAGAGATGCTGATCGTCGCCAACCATCACACCCGTCAGCAGCGCATTCGATGGAAAAGACTGGATAACACTCCAGGTTTTGCCCCCATCGTTCGAGCGGTAAATGAGGCCCTGCGATTCGGCCGCGGCGAGAATGCCTGTGGAGCAACTGAGCGCAAGCGGCGAAAACATCTCCTGCACAAACGAGGTGGTGTTCCATGTTCGACCGCCATCGGTTGTAATCAAATTCGGCGTACTGTTTACCGAGCTGATCACTCCGTTCAATCGACTAGTAAACACAACCGAATTGTGCTGCGGGGTGATATTGTTAGTGAGCAGATTAGAGAAGACGGTCCACGATGCGCCGTCATCCGTCGAATAAATGTCGCGGCCGTTCCATGCCGTGGCATAGAGCTTTTGCTCCTCGTTGTGATAGAATACGGTGGAATAGGCGCCGGCAACTTTGAGGCTTTTCCAGGTTTCGCCGCCATCGGTTGTTTTCCAGATGGCGTCGGGTGCCTTCAGCGCACCAAAATCGCCGATCGAACACCATCCGGTGAGAGAATCCTTGAAGCTAAACGAAGAGACAAAGGTCGCGCTCGCTGCATGATTTTGCACCTGCTTCCAGGTGAGGCCGCCATCGCTCGTCTTATAAATGGCCCAGCCGAAGGTCGTGCCATTGCCCTCCGTGCCAACGAATCCTGTCCGGGCTGTGCAATCGCCTTTTTGAAAGTAGATCGAAGTTAGCGAGCCGCTAAAGGTGTTAAGATGCTGCCACTGCGCCGATGCGGATTGTGCCAGGAAAGCGCTCGTAAGGCTAACGAGCAACACGGCAGCGCTTCGGAAAGCAACCTGCCGAATCTTGAAAAACATCAGAGCCGAAAACGTCACAACCGGCGACCCAATCGAGAGCATTGCAGTGAAGGTGATACGGTTCCTGAAATCGTCAGGAACGTGTTAGTATAAAATCCCGAAGGAGCCACATTAGTTACATCTCTGCGACCGGTTTTTTTCCTGCAACTCTCTTGGCTGGTTGGTGTCTTTCTATAGAGATTTATCGTACTTTTGCGCAATTGTTCGACTCCGTTTACCATACGTATCATCCTATGTCACGCATCCACCGCCTTGCCTCCAGGTTTTTAGCCAGTGCTATGCTGCTCCTCGGAGCGCTATGCATAAGCTCGCCCACTGCCGCGCAGCTTCGGAGCAATTTCGGCAAAGAGTTTTACGTCGCCTTCGCGCAAAATCAGGGCGGGGCCGAAACCGACAATCTCATGGCGCTCTTTATCACAAGCCGTGTACCGGCGAGCGGCGTGGTTTCTGTCCCCTACTTGAATTATTCGATCAACTTCACGACCACTCCCGGACAGATCAGCGAGATCATGCTTCCGAGCGATCAAACGGTGGCGACCGTCGAAATGACGCTCTCGGAGATCGCCTACACTGGCGGCGGAGTGCACATCACGGCCGATCAGGATATCGCCGTCTTCGGTATGAATCATAAATTGTATTCGAGCGATGCGTTCATGGCGATGCCTGTCGATGTGCTGGGCACGACCTATCGCTCGATCAATTTTCCGAGTTCAACGCTCGGCGGAAGCGAAACGGCCGGTGAATTCTGGTTCGTCGCCACCCAGGATCACACGACGGTGCATGTTACTCCAAAAGCGGCCACCGTTCAAAATATTGCCGACAAAACATTCGATGTCGCGCTCGATCGCGGGGATTCCTATCTTGTTCAAGGCATCAAGACTGACGCCACGAACGATCTGACCGGCTCGCTGATCACAAGCGATAAACCGATCGCATTTTTTAGCGGACATACCCGAGCGGCCGTGCCGACCAACGCCGTGAACATCGATGGCTCCGTCAGCCGCGATCATCTCTGCGAGCAAATTCCGCCGATGGGCGCCTGGGGCGATAGCGTGATCGTTGCACCATTCCTCACTTCGGCCAGTCCCGATCTCGTGCGCGTCGTTGCTTCGACGGATGGGACAATCGTAAAAGTCAACGATGCGCAGGTTGCGACCATCAATGCCGGTCAATTCTATGAGTTGGCGCAGGTGCTGGGCCCGACGCTTATCAGCGCTTCACAGCCGATCCTTGTCGGACAATACATGCACACAAGCTGGGGCGCGCTCAACGATGCGAATAACCCGGCCTATGGCGATCCCGCACTCGCACTCGTGCTACCCGTCGAACAATTCTACACGGACTATACGATCATCGCCGATCAAAACGCGGCCTTCACCGGCAACTTCGTAAACATCATCGTCGAAAGCGGTGAACTCCCGGCGATCGTGTTTCTCGACAGCGTAAAAATACCGAGCGATAAATTTCAGCCCATCCCGAACAGCAATTACAAGTACGCGCAGATCCCGATCACGCAGGGTACGCATCGCTTGTTTAGTCAGGACGCCTTTGGACTGACCGTCTATGCGCTCGGTCCGGTCGATAGCTATGCCTATACGGGCGGCGCGTTAGTCAAGAATTTGAACGCACTTGCAGTGAGCGCGCCCAGGTCTATTCCGGTCGGAATTACAAACCTTCACGCGTCGAATAACCCATTCGGCGATCAAACGACCATCGCATACCAACTTGACAAACCGACGAGCGTACGACTCGAATTAGTCGATGAACTTGGCCGCGCAGTCGATCTCGAGATCCACGGCCACCTCGAAGCAGGAACGCACACCGTTAAGATCGATGGACGCGATCTGCCGAACGGATTTTATTACTTGAGGTTGATCACGAGTGAGGGCGCCTCTGGGTCGTTGCGGTTGCAGCACGTGAAGTAAGGTCGCTCTGAATTGAGATCCCGTTTTTCATGAATGAACGATAGCGCTTCCAAACAAATTAATTGCTTAAGCCGAAGTCGAATAGGTTGAGTCAAAAAAGTATCAGCATGCCAAGAAAAACGCACGATGACGTGCTTCAGAAACATCTTGCCCGATCCGAAGGTCGCTGCCGCGTACTTAAACTCAGCGTTCGAATCGGGTGACACGGAGCATATCGCTGATGCCTGGAACGCCGTGATGAAGGCGTCAACGTATCTCCGAATTTATCCGCATCCTACTCAAAGTACCTAATTCGTGATTCGTATCTACCCGAGCCGAAGCTTCAGATGATTCGGAGCTACGCGCAATTTAAGGAATGGTAACAACACACTTCTTCTCGATCATTCTTCCAACTTTTAATCGCCAGCATCTCATCGAACGTGCGATTCAAAGTGTGCTCGATCAGACGTTCGCCGATTTCGAACTTCTCATCATCGACGACGGCTCGCAGGATGATACGTTTCAACGCGTCCGCCCGCTACTGAGCGATCGCAGGTTGCGATATCATCATGCTGCCAATCGCGGACTTGCGATGGCGCGTAATCTTGGAATTTCGATGAGTTCGGGTGAGTATATAACCTTCATCGATTCCGATGACGAATATCTGCATCGGCATCTTGAATCTCGGGCTAAGTATTTGCAATCAGATCCTGACATCGAACTTTTGTTTGGAGGCGTGGAGGTCGTCGGTGAAGCATTTGTTGCCGATAAATCGGATCCGACAAAACGGATTGCGATCTCGGACTGCGTTGTAGGCGGTACGTTTTTTCTCAAGCGTGAGCTGATTTCCAGAATTGGTGGATATCGCGAAGTCGAGTATGGCGACGATGCCGATTTTTTCGAGCGCGCACTGGCTTCGGGCGCAAAGATCGTAAAAGTCGATGAGCCGACCTACCGTTATTATCGAACGGAATCGGATTCCCTCTGCGCCATCGCAGAGCGTTCGGGCATTGAAGGAATCATCGCCTTCCGTAACGGAGTACTCCGCAACGGAGTTGTGCAGTCCTGAAAACTCACAACGATCCTGATGAAGACGACCAAGCCTCCGAAACAGATTTCCGCTAAGCTCGAAAAGCCGAAGATGATAAAAGGCGAAACCACCGAGCAGCGAAAAGAACGATTGCAGCGAATCTACAAGGGGCTGCACAAGCTTTATCCCGACGCCCGTTGCGAACTCGATTTTACGAACGCCTACGAATTGCTCACCGCAACGATCCTTTCGGCGCAATGCACCGATGTTCGCGTGAACATGGTAATGAAAGATCTCACGCAACTATATCCGAACGTGAAGTCGCTCGCGAAAGCCGAGCCGCATGAACTGGAGGATGCGATAAAATCGACAGGCTTTTTTCGGCAGAAAGCAAAATCACTGCTCTCCATGTCGAACGACGTCGTCGAAAAATTCGGAGCGAAGATCCCCGAGACGATGGAAGAACTCACAACGCTGCGAGGCGTCGGTAGAAAAACTGCGAACGTAGTGATGGGCAATGCATTTGGCGTCGCCGAAGGCATCGCCGTCGATACACATGTCACGCGACTCTCGCACCGTCTCGGCATCAGCAAAAGCCTAACCGCCGAAGAGATCGAACAGGACATGATGTCCCTCACCCCAAAAAAACAATGGGTCGAAATCTCGCACCTACTAATCCTCCACGGCCGCCGCATCTGCGAAGCAAGAAAACCGAAATGCTCGATCTGCACAATCGCGGGCGATTGTCCATCAGCGGGAATGCCGGGGAGTGTGTAACGCGGCTACCGAGGTCATTGTACGTCAGGGGCTTAAATAAAATAGTGCATCCTACTTCATAGAGCTACCACCGTATCGTACAGCCCGTACCGCGTGAGTCCATCATGGCTTGCAATGCCGGTATATTGAAGAGATGCATCTTCGTAGCGACGGAATGCGAACACCGCCTGATTCATCTGCTCGGTGTTAAATACCTTCAGGCGCACCAGCAAGTCAAAGTCAGCAACCGTTAAGCCTGTAACCGTCAGAAACAACTCCGGCTCCAGCTTCGTGATTACGTCACGAAGAGTGTTCTCGCGAAAGTCCGTCAAATACATAAAAGCAGGGATGCGCGTTGCGAATTTGATCAGCTTTTCTTGTACAAGCTTGCGCTTAGATTTGTATTCCCTTTCTTCTTCCGTGAGTTGCTTCTTCTGCTTCTCTGTCAGTTCCTTATCCCTGGCTTTGTTTTTCAGCTCATTGACTTTCTCGCTCTTATTGATAATTGTCTCAATAACGTTATCGCCGAGCGCTCGCCAGCCCTCGATACGTTCAATGGCCGCAAGCGCCTGGGGATCGTTGAGGACGCGCCGCAGTGTGTCGTTGTCCACGTTCACGAGAAGTGCGCTCTCCCACTTCCGTGCGAGGAGCGTCGCCGAGGTACCCGCCATCGCGATGTCCAGAATACCGCCCGCGTCGATCTGCGTCATGTTCGCACCATCGTAGGCCAAAACAGGAAGGAACGACACGAGTTCTTTGACTGCATTCTCCGGGTTCTGCTCATTAGGGGATAAGCCAATGCCATACTCGGAAAGTTGCCTGAGTGCACGTGTGGGTGCGAAATCGAAGACGAAGCAGACAGGCTTGAAAATCTCCTCATCGTTTGGGTTATCGCCGTTTGGGTTCTTCATGGACCACGGCGACTGTACCCGAAAAGCAGCCTGAAAGTAGGTCTCCGGGCTTTTCAGATTTCGCAGCATGAGGATCGATGACCACTGCGGCACAGTGACGCCGGTGGTGAGCTTGCCACAGGAGAGCGTGATCGTCTTGCTCGTAAAACCGCTCCCGATAACCTTGCGTACCGGCGGAAGGGCTTCGAGACCGATGCCAGCCGATGCACCGGCCGCCACGATGCCCTTATAACCGCGCCAGAAGACATTATGCTCCTCGGTGAGGAGGTTTGCCATAGCGTGACAGGCTGCGACGTTCGGCAGAAACCAGAACGAATGCTGCATATACGGCAGCAGTCGCGAGTCCGAATACGGGAAGGGTGGCGCTCCGGTTTTAAGATTCTCCGCAGCCTTCGGAGCGTACTGACCTCGAATGATGTCCAGCCACTTCTGTACGTCGTTTTCGTGCTTGAACTTCGCTTTCGTGTCTGTACAATCCGCAGCAAAGAACTCGTTCAGGTCGAACTCATCAAACTCTCCTGCACTTGCGATCGCCACCAACTCCTCGGGCATCTGGTACGTCAGCAAGCGCATCTGTGGCAGTGCGCCGTAGGGGTTCAGCTCACCGGGATTCTCGTTGGCAAATTCTTCCTTCGCCCGCTGTTCGTCGGTGTAGGTCCAGTTGAAGATCTGCTCTTCAATAAACTCGCCCGTGGCCAATGCCTTGAACGGTGTACCCGAGAGATAAAGATAAGCCTTGGTCGTGATGGGCAG
>JBBSDW010000010.1:0-38014 GCA_038240295.1 Kapaibacterium sp. (SeqCode) | reverse complement strand
TTGGGCTCATTTTGAAATAAGTAAACTATTTTCAATGGGTGGTGTAACAAAACGAAAGGAGCACAGTTGTTTGTATACTTCTTCTGTCCGGACACCATCACTCAGAGGAAAGAACAGCTGATTCATAGTAAAAACGTGCTGACTTAAAGAAAACGGATGGCCGCCTGTAAAAAGGTGGGCGTTATGCGTTTGGTTTTAGGACGATTTTGCCCGAGCATGCTCAAAATTGTGGTATATTCGCGCTGATATACTCATCGAAGTGCCGAAAAGGCATCAAAATGAGCAAAATGCTTCGGGGCCCTTCGCTGGGTGTCGTGCATTTATAAGAAAAGGCGCCCGTAGTTCAACTGGATAGAACGTTGGATTCCGGTTCCAAAGGTTGAGGGTTCAAGTCCTTCCGGGCGCACGAATGGATGTGCAGGAAGGAAAAACGAAAGAATGATTCGATCGCAGAGAGAGATTACTGACGCAAAGCACCCGGTAAGCGCACTGACGCACACCGATAAGCTTGTGCTGCGCTATAACGAAAGCCGTGACTGGGCTGCTTCGAACCAGCGTACGATGATCGGCGCCGGCGTTGTTCTGGTGCTGGTCGTTGCAGGTCTCTTCTATTATAGCAGCACGCGCGCGAAGGATAACGAACTTGCGAATACCTACTTGACCCGCGTTTCTCAGTTTTATGCGAATGGCGACTACCGCAGCGCCGTCGATGGCGATAAGAATCAGCGCGTACAGGGCGAAGTCATTCACGGTCTGAAACAGATCGTCGATGACTATGGCTCGACCCCGGCCGGTGCGAATGCCGCGCTTTTGCTTGCCAACGCCTATTACTATCTCGGCAAGTACGACAGCGCCGACATGGCTTTTGGCAAAGCCACAACTGCTACCCCGATCATGGCTGCATCCGTCGATGCCGGCCATGCCGCTGTTTTTGAAGCGAAGGGTAACAAAGAGGAGGCCGCAAAGTTGTTTCAGAACGCCGCAAAGCGCGACAAAGATAATCCGATGAATGCGGATTATACGCTCGATGCGGCACGCGATCTCCAGCAGATCGGTAAGAAAGATGATGCTATCAAGCTCTATAAAAACCTGCTCGTAAATTATCCGGGCACGGAGTTCGATGACGCCGCAAAACGCGCCCTCATCCAGTTGAACGTCGATATTTGATCGACGTTCGTCAGCACTCGTAATCTTCGAGTGCCATCTCTGCCGAGATCGTCGGCAGAATAAGGAGCTTTGAAGTTAGCCCCAAACCTTGTAATCTACAAGTCTGGGGATTTGCTGTCAAAGTGTTCTGCCCATTGAAATACAAGTGTTCAAATCACTTCATAGCGCAAGAAGTGTGTCGGGATCGGGGAAACGAGGCGTGGCTCCTTAAGTGGGGCGGCGAGAAGGATCTCTACCCGAGCGCAATCGGCGCTAATCGAAGACAGTTAGTTCAAACCATTAACTTGGGTCCATACAACGTGGATATGCAATTTATTGACACAGCATCTTCGCGAACGCCGCAGGTCATGACGACCAGCGGGGCGAGCGAGCGAGTTCGAGAGTCAACTACAGGCTTTAAGGGCTTGCAGCGATTCTTGATCGCATGTTTTCTGTGCCTCGGCTTTGTTTCCCTCGCGGGAAATGCTCAGGCGCAATTTGTGAAACTCGTATCTGGATATCTTACGCCGGGACAAACGAATGTATTCTATCCCAGGGATCTTTCGAACTCGGCTAACGATACCATTTACGAAATTTCTGGCGTCTATTCTGTTTCCGGGCGACTGGAGATCAGGCAGGGCGCTGAAGTAAGCTTTTTGCCGAACAGCCGAATCGTCGATTCGACTGGTGGAAAGATCATTGCTAACGGCTTTACCGGCCTGCAGCATCGCATCTTTATGCACGGCCAGCCAGTCAACGCCAATTCTGTAGAGTGGGGACATATCCTCGTTCTGCCAGGTGCCGACTCTGTGATCTTCGCGAACGTCAGGTTCTCGAATTTCCGCAAGTTGAACACGGTAGATAAGCTTTACATCTATGGCGTGAATCCAACTGCGCTTATCAATGCCAACGAGATCATGCGTGTCTCGAATGGTACGGGTGCGGTCATGACCACGTTTAGCGCCAAGACATATATCTACGATGTTATCGTCGATAGCTGCCTTGCGATCTATCGCGGTGGTGCCTTCGCATTCCTCCAGGCGCCAAGCCAATCGTATTTCCCGGCCGATGATGGTCGACTTGCCGTGGCCAACAGCCAGGTTCGTCGAATCACCATTCGCGATACGCGCGTGCTTGATAACGATAACACCAGCACGGGTCCGCTGTGGAACACCACCAATGCATTTGGTGGTGCGATCTACATGAGCGCACGCGTCGGTGCTACCGCTGGTAACTACATGGCGACCTATCTTGGTAATCGCCCAGGACCGTTCTTCCCGGCCTCGCAGGATACGTTCATCTTCGAACGTTGCGTAGCCCAGAACGCGAATGCGGCAACGACCAACGGTATTAACTACGCACGCGGCGGTGCCATTTATGTTGGTCAGTATACAGGTCTGACGATTTCGCAGGCTTCCTTTAACACGGATAGCGCGGTCGCAGCTCAGCCTTCACCGGCGACAAGTTACGGAACAGGCGTTCAGGCAAACGCGTGGGGCGGTGCTATTGCAGCAAGCTCTACGTCAGGAAGTCCGTTCTTCCTTCCGCCTCCGGCTCCAGGTTTTGACCGTCTACCAGGTCTTGCAGTCATCAAGCGCGCCAATTTCAATGGTTGCGTCGCCGGTTTCGGCGGTGCTATTCATTGCGATTTCGGCTTCGCAACTGCGCCTTCGCTCAATATCGATGCGGAAAATATTGTCGGTTCACCGAGTGTTCGCGATAGCGGTTTGATTGCGTTCAATGGCAACGTTGCGTACTATGAAGGTGGAGCAATCTACACTTCGTGGTATACGTATATCACCGGCTATCTCGCTCCTCAGCAGGGCGTTTTCGATCTTTCGCGTCAGATCATCGTGCCGCACGATTCGGTTGAAATGCGCGTGAAGTTCTTCAATAACGTTGCTGGCGTCGGTGGTGGAAGTATCTTTCTCAACCCATTCCAGAACAACACCAACCCCGATATCCAGAGCCGCCGTGTATGGCATGAGGCCAACTCGGTTAACCCGCGTGACGCGCGTGTCAACCGTACCGACCTTGCTACAACGGTTCTTGGCGGTGGTGCTGAATTCGTCGGACTGCGTGATAGCGCGTTCGCCGTCGAATACCACAGCAACTTCGTGCAGGGTGGTAACGGTGGTGCGGTTCTCATGAACGGCCCACAGGGTTATCTTACATTCGGAATCAACAGATACTTTGCTGCTGACAAGTTCAATGCTTCCAATGTTACGATCGCACCGCTTCCGTTCGACAAGCGCGAGTTGACACGTTTCTGTGACAACAGTGCGATGCTTGGAACTGCCGCCGACTCTGCTGCTACTTTTAACCGCGCTGGTCGTGGTGGTGCGGTTTATATCGACGTAACCAACAAGACGAATCCAGTGCTTGCACAGGATTCTACGTTCTTTAGCCGTGTTCGCATCGAGAATAACAATGCTTTCACCGGTTCGGCGATCTATTCCGATAACTACAATATGCGCCTGGTGACAAACCTGACGCTTATTGCTAACAACCATGCGACTTCGCCTTCGAGCGCTTCGGTCGATCTTAACAACCTTCTCGGAAATCCTGGCGACGTAAACGCGTCAGCAACGATCTGGGGTGAGTTGGAGGGTTCGCTGCCAGCCTACGAGACGAATTCCCGCGGTAACGCGATCTATGATAACGTTGCTCGCTACATCCTACGTCTGCCAAGCAGCCCGGGTGTTGGCTTCAGCGGTACCGATACGCTCCGTGGTAATTTCTGGGGCGAAACCGGTCCAGACGTGATCACTGTGCTTCCTTCTGGTGCACTTCAGTCGACCTTCTTTATCGACTACTACCGCCAGGGTTGCTTGACCAACGTTTATGAGCCGAACCGTGTCCCGAATGCTTCATATCAAGCAGTACCTGTTGGTACCGTTCCTGATACGTTGTTGATGGAAGGCCGCGTATATGACATCTTCGATGCCGGTACCGACATCAAGGCTGTCGATTATAGCGTTCGCCGTCTCGCGATCGCTGAGGATTTCGCACTTGGCGAGCCGACCGATCTTGGTTACCCAAATGCGAACCCACTGCTTGACCACCGCGGATTGCACCGCTTCACCCGCAGTATCTTTGATACCAATGCGGTTTATATCAACAAGATCCTTACGATGCAGACCGACTTTGTCGGACCGCACCCGATCGGTTATCCGCTGTTTTTGCAGGCTGACGTCGATACCAATGACGCCAACCGCGATCGTTGCGCGCGTAACTACTCTGTCCTTTATGTCATCAATACCACGACGAACGAGTTCGTCCGCGTAAATGCTAAAGAGACGATGGTAGACGAGCCGACTGGAGTAGCTGCAAAGTACCAGGGCCGTTTGGATTTCGTACCCGATTCTGCTACAGGTAACGCGGTTAATAGCCGTCACCCACAGGCTCGTGCGAAAGTACTCTGGACCCTTTCGTTGCTCCGTCCGCTCACGTTCCCAGCGACATTCGCTGAGATCCAGCGCGCAGCAATGCTTGAGGATTCAGCTGCACTCGCTGGACGAATCTATACGCTTGACACTGCGGACTACCGTGGGCCAGGCGCAGATTCTGTCTGCACCATGGGCATCATGAATAAAGCAGTTTGGTATGCTGGTGAGCGCTATCATACGCTTCCAGTTCGTCCGGGAGACAACATTCTTGTTGTCAGCCGTACGCAGTTGTGGAAGTACGGATCGGCCGGTGCGATCGCACGTGGTCTTTCCTTCCCGATCGGTGACGTTCTGCCGCCGCTCTTTACTTCGGATGTTCAGAATCTTCAGAATCTTCCGAATACGCCTAATGATCTCTTCGTCCGTGAAGACGTCAACTATGACGGCGTAAACAATATTCTCTTCCGCGTGGCGGGATATGATCGTAACAATTTCTACGATCCTGCTTTCCTCTTCAATCCGACAAACCTCACACAGTTGAAGTTTGAACTCTCGGGCTATAAGACGAAGGCTGATTCGAATAATACGCGTATCGCATGGTGGTTGCGCGATACGACACTCTTTAATGTTAACGTCACAGGTTCGAACGGTTACGTCCTCTTGAAGGGTCAGCCGCACAATCCTGATGTCGTGCCGGGTGGTGAAGCTGTGACCGTGAAGATCACGAACTTCCCTCCGAACAAGAACTCAGAGGGTGGACTTATCGGCAAGGGATTTGGAGTCGGACCGGACAGTCTTAACTTGTCCATGTGGAATTTCCCTCCGTACTTCAACTGCCCAACTGGTTTCCAGACCGACACCTTGTGTGTTCGTTCAACTTCGACGAGCTACACGTTCCGCATCTTCGTAAAGGATAGCCTTCCAGTGTTCACCAGCTCGCCGTCAACGGCTTGCGCAGCGAACCTGACCGACTCCTTGCGTTATTCGTACGACGTGCAAACCGACGATGAATCGGAAGATTCAGTCGTACAGGCAGTCACAGGTGCCTATCAGGCGAAGGACCCTGTGAATAATCATGCGTTCAACTTCCGCTTTGGCCGTACTTCTTATAAGTACATCGTCGCGCCAAGCTGGTTGAAATACTCGCTTAACCATCCGACTGGCAATGTTACCTCGTTTGTAACGAAGGGACAGATTAACGTAGCGATCGACTCGGCAACGATTCTTCCGCTTTTGACACCTGTTCCGCAGATCAACGGCGAGCTCAATCTCGATACGATCGTAGTTGTTCAGGCTGACGATGGGCACACTGGCCTTTCGCAGCAGCGCTGGAGACTTCCGATCAATGTCGAGCCGCATATCATTACGGACTCGCTTCCGGACGCGAAGGAAGATTTCGATTATAGCCTCGACTTCCACAATACGAACTTCGTACCGCGTATCCAGATCACGGATGCTAACTTCGCCGATTTCCATACCTATCAGCTCCTTTATGAGGGACAGACCGATACGGTTTATCGCGATGCGCATTTCAAGACTGGCAAGGCAATTCTTGTTGGACACACTCCAGCATGGTTGCAGATCGATCCAAGCTCGGGTATCCTGACCGGTACACCTGGCATCAACGATGCACCACACAAGTCAACCAATCCATGTCATGGGGCTGATTCAGTGACCGTTATCGTTCAGGATCAGTGTGGACTCACAGCGTGGAAGACGCTGGGATTGAACGTCGATTCGACGAATCATTTGCCGCGCTTCAACCGTGGGCCGCGTACCTTCTGCGTATTGAACAAGCAGTCGTTCTGCGATACGGTCACCGTATCCGATCGTGACTTGCTCCGTACCGACAGCTGCACCCATGAGATCCTGTCGCTTGCTTCACTTGATTCGAATTTCACAGTGACGCCGGTTACGATCAACGGACCGACCAGAGACACGCAGCTTGTGTCCGTCTGTGGTAAGTTCAACCTTGACGATACATACTTCAGCCAGAACCCGCCACCGCCGCAGTACATCAGACTGCAGGTTACGGATCGTGCTGGACATATCGATACCGTCAACTACCGCATCTACGTTGGCGATCAGCCGACCTTTGAGTGCGCGATCTACGTATCGAACATCGGTACCTCGACACATCCGACCGACATCCAACGCCTCTGCTTTGGTGCAGGACGCTTTGGAACCGACTCGCTCGACATTCGCTATTGCGAGTTCGAAGAGCCACCGCCGGCCCCGTCTGCTGTCTTCGATTCACGTTGGGAGCTTCCTATCGGTGGATCGATCAAGGGTACCTATCTTGATATCCGTCGCGACACCGCGCAGTTCACCACCGTTACCTGGCAGGTTCGCTTCCAGTCCGGTGCTGAAGGTAGCACGTTCTTATTCCCGATCCACATCTGCTGGAGACCATCTTGCCTCGATTCAACCGGATCGTTCGCGGGTAACTTCTTCTTGCAGGATCCATTTGATCCAGGTGAATTCTCGATCAACATGCGCACTGGTATTGGACCGATCAATCCGAGTTTCTACACTCTGATGAAGGTTGGCTCTGACTCGCTCTGCCTTGAGATCCGCAATGTGCAGCTTGCAAATGCCCGAATCGTCTTCGTACCTACGAAGTTCATCTCGGCTGTTGGCGAGTCTGCCCAACCGAAGGAGTTCGCACTTGAGCAGAACTACCCGAATCCGTTCAACCCGTCAACGACGCTTAACTTCAGTGTTCCGAGCCGTTCTGACGTGAAGATCGACATCTACGATGTCAAGGGTTCGTTGGTACGCACCTTGGTACACGAGCAGCTTAATGCTGGTGAGTACCCAGTGATGTGGGATGGTACGGACGCCTCGGGCAACGTTGTCACGAGTGGTACTTATGTCGCCAAGATGACGGCAGGTACCTATACTTCCACCATCAAGATGACGCTGAAAAAGTAATCGTTCGCTCTGAGGGTCCAAAGGGTCATTGACCTTTTGGACCGGCGGGGCGGCTTACTTTGCGAATAGGTAGTGATCTTCTTTACACACTACATGCTTCGAACTCAGCAACAATTGTTAAAACACGACTTAGTCAATCTCATTAGGAGAACGAACTCTATGAAACTGCGTCAACGAATTTTTATCGTTGCCTGCATCCTGTCGTTAGGAGCCGTCACCGGTGTAGAAAAGAGCGATGCGCAGATCTGGGCACGATACAACGTACAGATCGCGAACATCTTTTTTAACCCAGTAACTGCCGGGGTATTACTCCCCGTCACCGACTTCCGCGACTTTGTTGGCAATCCAGATCCCGATGACGGTGTTGACAACAACATCTCCACGGGCTTTACGTTTGATTACAACGGTAGCCTCTATAGCACGGTAAATGTTTGCGTGAACGGATGGATGTCCATCGGACCGCAGAATGTGCCGGTTATTACGAACGATAATACCTATCTCTTCAAGCCAAATCCGCCAATGAATGCGGTCGCTCCATTCTGGGGTGATCACTATTATCGGACGCTTGAGGCAGGGTACCATCCTTCAAGGATCCAGTATCAGATCACTGCAGTAACGGATACCAATCCGAACACGTGCATACCGTTCCCAACGATCAAGACCTTCACGCTTGAGTGGAAGGACTTGAACATTAACGACAAGACGAATCCGAACTCGATCGCTACCTTCCAGGTAAAGATCGTTCAGAATCCAAAAGCGAACGATTGCGCAGTTCCTGATCAGCGTGCGACGATTGAATTCCATTATGGAAATATCAGCAGCACGGGAACAGTCACAACACAGGGTGCGACAGTTGGTATTAAGGATTCGGGTAGCTTCTCTATCTCGTTCCTCAATGGCCTCTTCCCATCTTCGGTCGCAGGTGGCGATTCTTCTCGCTTGAGCACGACTGCTCGCACAAGCTCATGGCCGCCTTCTGGCTTGCCAAGCCGTGTGATCCAGTTCGTTCCAAAGGGATCCTACATCTTGAACCAGTGGGGTGATGGTGACGTAACGCTCGACCAGCTGTACAATCCTGATCCGAACGTACGCGCAAATCAGAATCTCTTCGTCACATTGGCTGATGCAGATTCGATCTTAACGTCACGTACACGTGCGGGATCTGGTAATTCTACCTACTTTGGCACACTCGATAGCGTTGAAGGCGGACCGGCGTTCCATGGTGATGCGAATCACAATGGCCGCTACCAGAATCCGAATTTCCCGCTTGTCAATCTCTATCGTGCGACGTCGTATGACGCTGCTTACATTTTGCTTTACCTTGCGGCAAAGCTTCCTGTACTTCCATGGCCTGATCCGCTTCCAGTTCCGCCGTACAAAGAGGCGTCTGGTACCGGTACGAACATCAGCGGTGTTGCACTCGATGTCAGTAATGGTCACTTGATCGGCAAGACCTATACGGTTCCTGTTGTTCTTCGCGGTAACGTCAACGGCGCACTTAGCGTCGAGGCCGTTGTCAAGACGAGCGATGCAACTGCGCTGCAGTTCATCGGAACACATGCCGCAAAGGGCGCGAATACCTTGCTCCATTCAAATGGTGGCAATGGTGCGGTCGTACTTGCGACCTCTGGTATCTATCACGATGGTGATGTACTCGGATATCTCGAGTTCAACGTTGCCGATCGTCATGATGCTAATGTTTCGCTCGACATGGTCTCGATCAACGACCAGTCGTTCGCAGGACCTTCTGTCAACGTACCGCTATCGACACTTGACGTAGCTGCCTCTGCGAATGGTTTCGCAGTCGAACAGAATGTTCCGAATCCGTTCAACATGACCGAGGCTCAATCGACCTCGATCAAGTTTACAATGGGTGTTTCGGAAAACGTCAGCGTTCGTGTCTTCGACATGCTCGGACATGAGATCCGCACGCTTGTCCAGGGCGAGGTAATGACAACGGGTGCGCATTCGATCAAGTGGGATGGTCGTTCAACGAACGGTGCCCAGGTTGCGAATGGCATGTACTACTATCAGATCACGTCACCTTCCTTTACCCAGACGGTGAAGATGGAAGTGATCCGCTAACTTTGAATCGGCCCGGCCTTCTGGCCGGGCCCTTTGTTCATTGAAAAATGGTGGTGAACAGATTCTTCCGGACGCTTCTTTTGCTTCTGGCCATTCTGTTCACATGGATCAATCAATCGTACGCGCAGCATAATGCACTGACGGTTCGAGTCGATACCATGACGATCAACGCGCAGCAAACGGATATTCTCCTCGGAGTTTATTACAAGCTGACAGGTGATAAACCTGCTGATTTTTACGGCTTCGATGCGCGTATCAGTTATGATACGACAAAAATTCGAGCAGTGCAGGTTGTCTTCGACGGGACGGCATCGGCTAATCTCGGCTTCCATATCGGCAATACAAATATTGCCGGTGAGGTCAGGGCGGTCGTGCTGGGTCAGCCTGGGCAAGATATCGATACGACGAATCCGCTCCTGTTTTTGGTGCGATTTTCCGTCCTGTCAGCGGGCTTTGATACTGCTTATCTTAGTCTTTTCCGTTTCGACGTGACTCCGCCAATGCACATTGACACCGTCATCCGGCAAAACGGGTGGCTTCGTCATAACATTGTAGTTACGCCGCCGGCAAGGGTGCCCATCGAAGTATCGACCAGTGAAGCATTCGGGAAAAGCGACAGCCTGATCGTGATGCCAATTCTGGTATCCGATCTTACAAAGGCGAATGTCCGCAAGGCTCAATTTGTCTTCAGTTACGATACATCGCTTCTCACGTTTATTGCTTCGGGCGCTGGTTCGATTTCAGGTAATATGCTTATGACGCGAGACTCCCAAACCGGGACGCGGCATTTTGTGGTTGTTTCGAATTCGGATACGAACAAGCCCCTTATTGGGTCGGGCGAACTTTTTTCACTTCGCTTTCACGCGAAGCGACGAGAGGATACCGTCTGCTCCGAACTGGTCGATACTGCATTCCAGGTTTTGAACCCTGATGCACATGTCGATTCGGTAACGCTAAGACTGAGCCAGATCTGCGTTGTTGGAACGGGCATGGCTAAAGCTGTTGCCTCTACCGCGGCGCTAGAGGATAAATTCGATGCCTGGCCAAATCCCTTTGTTTCTGAGATTAGTCTCGGGTCTACGGGAAGCGTGCCACAGTATCTGGAGGTTGTCGATGTTCTCGGCAGGCGGGTGTTTGCAGCACTGATAAAGGGAGCCTTTCGCTGGCAAACTTTCTCACTGCCTCAAGGCACCTATTTGGCTCGGTTAACGCCCCAGATGGGAAATGTGCTGCAGTGGCAGTCGCAGAAGATACGATTGATAACGAAGATCCATTGATCACACTACGTGATCGCCATTAGTGCTCATTGAGTGAGCTTTCATTGAAAAAAAGTTGCGAAGTGTGTAACAAATCGAGCAAAGTCTTATTAGTTGTGAGGAACATGAACCTTAACAAGTTTTTTCAAATCAAGGAGAACCAAGCCATGCGTCAGCGTTACGGTACTTGGATAATGAGTCTAATGGCAGTCTGCCTGGTGTTCCTGTCGATTTCGACAGCGAGCGCACAGCTCATTCGTCCCAAGTTTTACCCTGTGCTGGAGTTACAGAATAAGGCGGCCTATCCGCCAACAGATCTTGCACCGAACGTGCCGGGTCCGATCCTTATTCCTGGACCTTCAGCCGGTGGAGACCGATATTTCCTCATTCCGGTCTTTATTTACAATGAGGTCGATCCTGCATTCAACCCGAACGTTGGTGGTCAGCACCTCGAGCCGATCCGCAGTTTCGAATTCCAGTTCAGCTATGTTGCTCAGGCAATGATCCTGGATGACAATCCGGCTCACGGTCCTGCTGTTGTAACAGTTGGACCGAGTCTCGATCCTGCCACGCAGGACGGGCTTGCCAAGAACTTCTACATCCGCTATAAAGATGTATTGGCTCCAGGCGATAGCAACCCGAATCCATTCCGTCACATCATTCGCATCACTGCTGCGAGCGAAGTGCCGTTGAATACGACGCGCGTTGGCGACCCGATTCCTGGTACCAACCAGAACTACGTCGATACTTCGGTCACCCCAGTAACGCTTCTTTGGGTTCGCTTCAAAGTGCTGCCGAATGCTGTCCAGTCGGGCATCATCGCACTCGACACAGCGAAGTTCAACGATCATTACGGTGATTCGCTTCCGAATGCTACTTCGTACAAGCGCGGTAATATTGCTTGGTACGCTCCGCCAGCAACGGTCAAAATTACAGATCAGCCGGGATTTGACTTCCGTCCTTTCTCGCAGATTAGCTCTACCGACAACGTGAACTTTACGTTGCACACGGATCTGATCTATGATCCGACTCTTGGTGCAAGTAATCCTTCAGTCGGAGTTCAAATACGTGATGCCGTTGGCAACACACGTTTAACCAACATTTCGATCTGTACGGACGAACCGTGGTTACTGGTAAGCAGCCCAACGCCGGGCGGTGGGGCGCATTGTATCAGCATTGCACGTATCGACTACTCTTCGAGCTTTGGTTCTGAAGAAAAGGATCTTTACATCAGCGCAAATCCAGGTAGCCTTCCTCCGGGCGTCTACTTTGGCACGGTTACTCTCACGAGCGACGGCGCATTCAATTCGCCGGCTAAGATTCGTGTTCGCTTTATCGTTCGCCGCCGTCCAAACGAGCCGACGAATGCTACCGGAACAGGAATTCGCTTGACGCTTACCAATAGTTGCAACCCCCAGTGCTCGAATACGATCGTCTTTGGTACAGGCCCAGGTGCAACTGCAGGTATCGATCCACTTTATGGAGAGACGATCTTCTCTACGAACGATCGCTCGACTGCCGATACCAATGTGGTCGCAAATCAGCGTTGCTTCGCTTATTTCCAGCCGTTCGATTTTTCAATCGACTCTGCGTTCCAGGATCCTACCTTCCTCGGAACACTTCGCGACATTCGCAGCGAGAACACCGACACCACGATCCTTTATAAGGTCGTATTCAGTGCCGGCTCGGGTGCTACGAATTGCTATCCTGTAACAGTATGCGTTGATCCAGGCGATTTCCCGTCGGGTGCTCGTATTGTTGCACGTGATACCCTTAACGGCAGCCAGTTCTCGGTAGATCTCCGTAGCGCTACGGAAGTTGGTACTCAGCGTTGCTTCACGATCCGTGATCCACGTATCACCAGCTTTATCATCGAGTACACCCCAGGTGTGATCGGCAAGGTTCCGAGCTTCTTCAAGAATGGCTGGAATCTCGTATCGCTTCCCGTTATTCCGCCGTTCATGAATGCCGATTCGATCTTCCCGCTTCGCGCTGGTGGACCGTTCGCTTATCGTGCGGATATCGGCTGGACGATTCCGTTGAATGGACAGCTTGAGTTCGGTCGTGGGTACATGGTGAAGTACGGCAGCTATATCGGCAACGACTCAGTCGTCGCTGGCATTCGCTCGAACTTCATCAATGGTGTTCGTATCGATCAGGGCTGGAACACGATCGGTTCGATTAGCGTACCGACAAGCGTGAACGGAATCAGCTTCGCGCCGCTTCCGAACAGCACGACAAGTCCCCAGCAGATCTCGGATGTATTTGAATACCTCACAGGTCGCGGATATCGTCAGGCTTCGTTCATCATCCCAGGTAAGGGTTATTTTGTCAAGACAGATTCTGCAGGCTATTATAGCCTGAAGGTTGTGGATGGAAAGACCACTGCTAATCTGAGTAATCAGCTGATGCAGCAGCTTGGTAAAGTTGTTGTCAGCGACGCTGGCGATAATCAGCAGACACTCTTCTTTGGTGCTTCGAACGTTGCTGTGAATTCTTCACGCTTCGAACTTCCGCCAACGAATTTTGACATGGACGCCCGCTTTGCCTCGAACAAAGGCTATATCGAGCTGAACAAGTCAAGCTACAACGTTGCGATCAAGTCGAAGAGCTATCCTGTTTCGCTCGAGTTCTCGAATGTACAGGGTGAAGTTGTCGTCAGCGATATGAACGGTAACGTTCTTGGCTCTGCGATCAATGGTGGCTCGGTCTCGATCAATAACACGAACATCACGAACGTGCGGATCGCAATGAAGCAGTCGGCGAACGTTGTGAACGCATCGGGTTATGCTCTTGAGCAGAACTATCCGAATCCGTTCAATCCGTCAACGTCGATCTTCTATTCGGTACCAGTTGCATCGCAGGTCACCTTGGTGGTCTACAACGAACTCGGTCAGATCGTAAAGACGCTTGTAAGCGGCAACGTTGGCGCAGGCCGTCATGAGGTTCGCTTCGACGCTTCGGAGCTTTCTTCTGGCAATTACGTCTACACGCTCCGTACGGGCAGCTTCACACAGTCGTTCAAAATGACTCTGTCGAAGTAAGACGAAATATTTTGGGAAGCCGGTGTAACAACCGGCCATATCCCGAGGTTATTATGAGCGGAGGCCTTGACTGGCTTCCGCTCTTTTATTTTATGTGACGCTTAGACTTAACCGGATGAAAAAGCTACTCGTTCTTCTCGCAATCTTCTTCGTTGCTGCCTTCACTTCGGAATCCTTCGCGCAAGCAACACCGGAGTTTTCGCTCCACATGTCGCTGGTCAATGGAAACAAGACCCGCGAGATCACATTTGGTTATGATTCTTCCGCGAGTGACGGACTCGATAAGAAGTTCAATGAAACCGATTATCCTTCTTCGCCAGGCGACGATTGGGTCCTGCTCAATACCGATTCGTCCTATCACGGAGATGGCGGCGTTGGACATTTGAAGATCGACATACGCCACAAACCAGCCGATGCGAGTTTCCGTATGGTGTTTCGCTGGAATCTCGATATGGGTTATCCCTGCAAGATCACGTGGGACCCCTCGATGATCCCCGCTGCTATTAAGGCTATCATCGTTTCTCCGACCGCGAATCCGAAACAGGTACTTGTTGACCTGACGAAGCAATCTTCGTTTACGATCGACGCAAACAATGAGTTGTTTTTCTCAGATGATACAGTGGCCATCTACTACAACGAAGTACCTGCGGCAGTCGCGCAAAGCGCACGCATGGATCAGGCGCTGATCTCCTCGTTGGCCGCTTCCCCCAACCCGGCGGTATCTGCTTCTACGCTCAGCCTGCGACTTTCGCGCTCCGCTGAAGTCGCGATTCATGCCTATGATGTTGCCGGAAGGCTTCTGATGGTCAAGACCTTCAGAGGCGAAGCAGGGATGAACGAAGAACCAATCGTGATTCCGAATTATCACGGACCAGTGTATGTGCGGGTAGACGCCGCTGCCGATTTTCAGCGCATGTCTAAGATTCTTACGTTGATCGCAGAGTAGTGTGGCGAGTACAAAGTTAATTGGTGCTCCTTCGCTTTTCGACGCCGCTGGCGCAGCTGCGCCAATGCCGGCACCGCGTCCCGCAATAAGGCCTGAAAAAAAACAGGGGACACTGACGGTTGGGGCGCTTACCAAGGCACTTAAGTCCACGCTCGAAAGTACGTTCTCGGATGTAGTGGTCGAAGGCGAAATCAGCAACTTCACCGATCATCGTTCGGGTCATCGTTACTGGACGCTGAAGGATTCCGAAGCCCAGATTTCCTGTGTGTTCTGGAAAACGCGTGCTGCGAATTTCAAGATCAAAGATGGGATGAAGGTCGTATGCCGCGGCAGGCTGACCGTATATCCTCCTCGCGGCAATTACCAGCTTGATGTCCTGCAAATCCGTCCAGTGGGCATCGGAGAGCTCCAGCAGGCTTATGAGGCGCTCTATGCTCGACTGAAGGCGGAGGGGCTATTCGAAATTTCGCGAAAAAGGCAAATCCCAAGATTTCCAAAGGTCATTGGAATTGTCACGAGTGAAACCGGCGCGGCGCTGCAGGATATTCTCACGGTGCTTCGCAGGCGGTATCCAATCGTGCGAGTGATCGTTCGTCCGGCGACGGTGCAGGGAGTGGGTGCCGAACTCCAGGTTGCTCGTGCAATACAGGAGTTCAATCTTGTCAAAGGTGTATCGCGGCCGGAAGTACTGATCGTTGGTCGCGGCGGTGGTTCGCTCGAAGATCTCTGGTCGTTTAACGAAGAGGCGGTGGCGCGCGCGATCTATGCTTCGCAGATCCCGATCATCAGCGCTGTCGGCCATGAGGTAGATGTCACCATCGCAGATTTCGTAGCAGATCTTCGCGCTCCCACGCCGACAGCTGCCGCTGAACTCGCAACACCAGATCGCGATGAACTTCTCGGCCAGCTGGGTGGCGCATTATATAATATTGAGCAGTGCGTTACAAGCGAACTTCGACATCTTCGCCGTGATCTTGAATCGACTGCTTCAATCCGCGCCCTGAAGGGTCGGCTGCTCGATCAGCTCGCCCAGCGAAATGTACATATTGACAATAACGAGAGGCACATCCGGTCACACGTTGAAAATGCGCTTGAAAAATATCAACTCAGGCTCGAACGCGATCAAGCGAAACTGAACGTTCTCAATCCACTCGGAGTACTCGAGCGTGGATACGCACTGATCGAATCCGAAACAGGCACTGTGATCTCTCGGAAATCGCAAGTTGGATCTAACCAGCACGGAAGTGTGATCTTTGCTGATGGCAGGATCGATGTTCAGTTTGGCGCATAGCACTTTCCGCGAGTTGAGCTTGTTGGGCAGTCGATCGATTCGTTAGAAATTTCACCTCTGTCGTGCCCAGAAACAACAGGACTTCTACGCCACCCTCAGCGACATCCACGTCAACGTTAGGTTCATTCGAATCGGAATTCGAGCGTCTAAACTCTATCGTAGATCGTCTGGAAAATGGCTCGGTCACGCTGGAAGAAATGCTGAAGCTTTATGAGGAGGGTGTGCACCTCGCTGGCGGCCTTGCAAAGCTTTTATCGGAAGCAGAACTGCGCGTTGAAAAGCTTTCTCGTGTGCACGAAGAGTTGACTGAAAGCGAATTCGAGATGGATGATTCGGATCCGATCGAAACGTATTTACTCGAGTAGCGTAGAATGCGAATGCCTAACGACGACAAATTGCAGCAGGAGGACCCCGAGTTAGACGCCTATCCGTTCCTCAAAAATATCGACACGCCCGAAGATCTACGGAAGCTGTCGATCTCCGATCTGCGTGCGGTCTCCAATGACGTTCGCGAATTTCTTGTTGATACGATCTCACAGATCGGCGGACATTTTGGCGCTGGTCTCGGTACGGTCGAACTGAGCGTTGCACTTCACTACGCGCTTAACACCCCGCGCGACAAAGTCATCTGGGATGTTGGGCATCAGGCGTATCCCCATAAAATTTTAACTGGCCGCAAGGATCTGCTGCATACCATCCGGCAAAAAGATGGTCTCGCTCCGTTCCTGAAGCGTGAGGAGAGCGAATACGATGTTTTTGGCGCCGGTCATGCATCGACTTCGATCAGTGCTGCTCTCGGCATCGCCGCCGCTCGAGATTTTCAGGGTGAAGATTATAAAGTGGTCGCGGTCATCGGTGACGGTTCGATGACGGGAGGCATGGCCTACGAGGCGCTGAACAATTGCGGCATCCTCGGTAAGAATATCCTCGTGATCCTGAACGACAATCGGATGTCGATCGCACCGAATGTCTGGGCGCTGCACAATTATTTTAATACGCTCATCACGCATCCGACGGTTCGCAAGTTCAAGGATACCGTGTGGGACGTGGCAGGCAAGATCGGCAATGGCGATCGGTTGCGTTTTGCCGGAAGCAAGTTGGTCGATGGTATGAAGGCCGTGATGACGCCCGGAATGATGTTCGAAGCACTCGGCTTCAGATATTTCGGTCCCGTCAACGGACACAATGTTGTCAAGCTCGTTGAGATGCTTAACTTCCTGAAGGAGCAGGAAGGGCCGCTTTTGCTTCATGTCATCTCGGAGAAAGGGAAGGGATACAAGCCTGCCGAATCGCATGTGCAGCGGTATCATGCCGCAGGAGGTGCGTTCGATAAGATCACCGGCACAGCGATCCCAAAAATCGTAACTGGGCCGCAGCCACCCGAATACATGAAAGTATTCGGCAATGCCCTCGTAGAAATTTGCAGGGAAAATCCGAAAGTCGTCGGGATTACCGCTGCAATGCCCGACGGTACCGGGCTGAATATTCTTCAGAAGGAAATGCCCGATCGCTTTTTTGACGTAGGAATTGCCGAGCAGCATGCCGTCACGTTCGCTGCGGGAATGGCGACCGAAGGCTTCACTCCGGTTTGTGCGATGTATTCGACGTTCAGTCAGCGAGCGTTCGACCAGATCATCCATGACGTCGCGATCCAGAAGCTCAACGTGATCTTTGCGATGGACCGCGCAGGTCTGGTTGGCGCCGACGGCCCGACGCATCATGGCGTATTCGATCTTTCGTATCTGCGATTGATCCCGAATATGACGATCATGGTGCCGAAGGATGAACAGGAATTGCGGGACATGCTCTACACGGCGACAGAATTCCGTCAGGGCCCCATCGCGCTTCGCTTCCCACGCGGGGCCGGCGTTGGGGTGGCACTCGCTGCCAAGGGCTTTACGAAGCTTCAGATCGGCAAAGGCGAAATGCTGAAAGATGGCAATAAGGTCGCGATCATTGGTGTCGGGCCAATGCTATCCTACGCGATCAAAGCGGCGGAGGATCTCGATCACGAGGGAATTTCAACCGCTGTGTTTAACGCACGATTTGTAAAGCCGATCGACGCGGCGCTCCTCGATGGGATCGCTGAGCGGTTCACGCATGTACTCACGCTCGAAGAGAACGCTGTCGTTGGGGGATTCGGTGCTGCAGTTCTCGAACATTTCGCGGCGAGCGATGCACGACTGCATGTTAAACTCCATGGCATTCCCGATCATTTTGTTGAGCATGGTTCGCCAGTAGAATTGCAAAAGGAGATCGGACTCGATCGAGCGGGTGTGGTGAAGGCAGTCAAGGAGTTGATCGCTCAACCGCTTAAACACTCTGTGAACGTTGGCTGAGCCAAAATTAAAGTTTACCTGGCAACTTGGTCTCGCAGTTCTTGCGGGAGCCATTGCTATTGGTTATATGGTAAATTTCGTAGTCAATAACGGCTACAATCGTCCGGCGCTCCTCTTCGCATGGATCGCAGTACTTGTCGCGATGTTCTTTTATCAGCGTCATCGAAAAGCGAACGCTCGCATTTTTGCGGACCGTGATAAACGACGTGAAGAGAAGGAGTTCGAAGATTGGTCACGCTCGCAGCAAACCTGAGTTGCTACTCGATTCCGATTCCGCGTAGTTTTTGTTTGAATTCTTCCATCTCGCGTTTCGTAAAATTTGGTTCAGGCGGCGGAAGAGCTGCTGTAACATCTTCGATCGAGAGTTTCGTCTTGAGCAGTTTCTTCAGCACTCGCATTTCCTGACCGCTCAGCGAGATCGCATCGACCCAGTAATCGTTGAACGCCTCGAAGGACTGCGGAAAATAGTGGCTCGCAATTTCATTGATCGCCTCGGCATACACCCGTATCTCTTCTTGCGCGGTCGAAGCCATACGAAGATGCAGGAAGCGAAACCAGTTTAGAAGATTGCCGGTAACGATAAACGTTGAAAAATGCGAGACAGGCATATTAAGCCTCGCAAGTTCTCGCGCAACGTTATGCTCGTTGATCAGCGAATCGTAACTCGCTTCGAAGTCATCCTGCTCTTTTTTCCAGCTGACTCGAAAATCCTCCGCCTCGGGGTGATTTTCTCCCGAGCCCTGATGATTGCTCTTTGCCTGAAATGCCACGCGCTCGGATTCGGGAAGATAGTACAACGCTTCAAGTTGTTTGTACCTGCCAGACTCTTCGTTGTAGCTAAAGGTGCGATGTCGAAACCATTCGCGAATGACAAGGATCGGTGCGCGAACTTCGAACTTCAGGATGCTGCCTTCAAAAGGGGTCGTGTGCTTATGCCGAAGCAAAAATCTGATCAGTGTTTTCTGCTGATCGGCTGTGCGCGCAGCTGATCCGGTTGAAATGCGCGCGTCTGTGTCGGGCGTACTGTCGTCGCCAAGCACTCCCAGGAGCTTGACGTAACCGTGATCGAGAACCTGTTTTTCGTTTGTGAAAGATTCGTTGAGCATGCGATGTTGAGTGTGCGATTACCGGCTGCAAAAATACGACGCACTGCCTTTCCCGCAGTGTACGCGCTATATGATATCGGGTGATGTTGTCAGTGAACTCCTTCAAAAATGAGGCGATTAATATTTTATGAACGTTAATGTGCAAATCGTAGCCGAGCATCATTCAGACGGATACATCGCTTATCCGCTCGGTCTAGACGGCGTGGTTCTCGGCCAAGGTGATACGGCTGAAGAAGCCTTGCAGGATGTAAGATCTGCAATTCGATTTCACATCCAGACATTCGGCGCTGAGGCCTTCATTGCGAGTTGACAGTCCTAAAAAAGAGTCGTGCGGCCGCTGGAAGGTCTTACGATCAATCTTGAGCTAAGCGAAAATTTCGCGCGAGGAATTTCTTGATACGTTCGTTAAAGAAATCGGCCGCATGATCTCTTATCTCGCCGCGATGCTGCTATTGGTTGGCATCCACTGGAATGTTACTCCACCACCGCCGCCTGGTGGTGCATAGGCTCCGAAGGAAAGATTGTTGCCGGTGATCCTGTGCAACTCAGGAATAAGAATTCCACAGAGCGCACCGATGCTCAATCCGGTCAGAATATCGGAAGGAAAGTGGTCGTGCGCTTTAAGTCGGCAATAGCCCATGACGAGCGGTGGAGCGAGCGCGAGCGCGTAAAACCAGTACTTGTCGTTGCCAAGCTCTGGATGGTAATCGGTATAGACCTTCGCGAAAAAGAAGGTGCCGACCGCCGCGGTGGCAACGTGACCGCTGTAGAATGAATTGCGTTGATTGCCGTCGCGCCGTGAATCGCGAGAGGCCGTTTCATCATACACACTTGGTCGAAACTTGTTCTGGAATTGCGGACCCATCGGGCTTGCAACATATAACGAGACCGTCACAGAAGTTGCTTCTGCGTACATGAGCAACACATGCCCCCAGTCATCTTTTACCCGGTCCATGAAAAGCAAACTCAGCGGAGCGATCGCACAGAATCCTTGCGTAATCGTCGAATAGGTTTCGAATTGCGGGACGTTCGCCGTCTGGATGTTGAGCGCCCATCGGTCAAAACCGTTGAGAAGGTCGGGTCGGAGCGCGTTGAATTCGGCATCGGTAATCTCCGGTTTGAACCTGATCGTATTCAGTGCCAACAAACTCACTGCGGCTCCGGCCACAGTGATCGCTCCGCTCACATACGGATTTACATTGTAGACGCGCGAAGACGGCACAATTCGGCGATCGTCGGAATCGGCAGGCGCTGTTGGTGCAGAGTGCTCAATCGCGCTCCCTGCCGAATCCGGCAGGGAATGCTCTGAAGCTTTCGCCTCACGCTTTTGCGCGCTGAATGAGAATGCCGCGTAGCGCAAAGGTTCAGGCGTCCGAAACTGCGCACTCGTTGTTGACGCTGCGAAAAGGAGCAGGAAAGCAAGCGATAATTTCATGTGAGTTCGATTGGCCAAAATGTGGGCTGGCTTATTCCTTCGTAAAATCATTCCACGTCCACTGAAGGAAGATTCGCTGTTCCGTGCGCGTGATCGAAAATGGTGCGAGCGTTGGGGATGTCCTGTAGCTCCAGAAGAGCTTGTGCTCGAAGCCGATCCCGAGATTCTTCCAGACGTTCACAGAGATGCGCGGCTGCACCAACGCGATTGTATTGTCCCCAGGTGCCCCATAGAAGGAGTGCAACAAATAGTAATAACCTGTCAGGTTCACATCGACAGTCCTGTTCCCGAGCGTAAATCCAACTTCACCGAGGGCCATGCCGCCGTATGCGTAGTTGTAATCGCGTTGCTGAGTCGTGTCAATGGGAGCAAAGGATGCATTGTTACCAGCGAAGGGCACGAGATTCAGGAATAGATTTGCGTAGACGTTGTGGTATTCCGAAACCGGAAGCCGGGTGATAATGCCGGCGCCGATGGCAGCATCGCCAAGTTCGAAGGCGGTGTTGTCAAAATAGTTGAAGTGCTGGAAAATACCAACCTTGGTATCGAGACTTCCCGTCGGTACAGGCTGGCCATACAACAATCCGTAGCCCGACATTCCGCCGATCAACTTGCGATCATAGCCATTAGTGAGTTCTCCACCAAGTTTGAAATGACTGAAAGGCTTTGTGTCATCGACCTGGAACGGATCGCCATATTCCACCTGAAGATTAATATCGGCTTTGAACGGACCTGCACCAAATGTATTGCCCCGATTTACGAGCACCGTACCAACCCCGAGCCGTACATCGGTCGGTGCCTTCACCAATGTTGGTTTATCCGAGACACTCGTCAACTTCCCTGTAAACAATCGAGAGAAAAATCGAGAAGGGCTGAGGATCGCGACTGCTGTCTCGCGTAATATTCGCTCGGCGCCTGTCTTCGAATCGTCAATGATATTGGAGGTGAGCCGATAGGTTGCTTCGCCGATAAAGGCGCCGTTGACCGTTGTGTTAATCAGGTCGCCGTACGAAGGCTGATCGTTCTCAAAAAAGAATTTCCATTCAGCCGATCCAAAGAGGGCAAACGGGATGCTCTCCCAGAATGAGTACCCGACTGATCGGGCATCCATGAAATAGCCGCCGCCGGTGTAGGGATGGAAGAAAAAGTCATTACCGAATCTGTCGCTATCTTCCCACGTGACACCCCGCTTGAAATTATATGCCCAAGTTGCAGGCGAGACCTTAGAAAAATCGAATTTAAGGATGTAGCGATCGACGATCCAGAGTGCGATATTCGAGGCCGTGATCTTGATCAGCGGTATGTAGACCGGCGATTTACCATAATAAGTCGTGTCGTCGCTAAAGAGAATGTTCACCGCCTTCTTTAGGCGCGTCGTGTCGACCGGCGCTAGCGGGTAGGCCGTTGCGTAATGCGGAGTGGTGAAGGCCGGCATCATTTTCCCCGCACTCGGGAATTGCCCCGCGCTCTCCCTGCTCGTTTGGGCTGAGGCTTGGTACGCAACCGCTGTAATAAAGAGCAGGGCACATAACAATGTTCTCATAAGCCCAAAGATTGAGTGGAGCAGTACATTATTTTCAATTGGAACGTGTAGGCTGCACTCGCAATATCGTGCCAGACCCTTAATATTGACGTAATTTCAGATACGCTCTCCAGTAAGAGATTATGCCGTGTGATTTTAGGGTATGAGGGCAGAACTGAGCCGGAGGTCAGCAAGGCGGCCCCAAGAGTCATATCTGAAATGTGCCTCAACAATTGAACTCAATTGGATGTATCTTTGCTATACTTATTCAAAAAAATTGCGCGTCAATGGAAAGTGTTTTTGAAATTAAAACCAAAAAATCGATCCGCGAGAGGATCGACTCGATTCAAAAAACTTCGGAGCGGAAATGGGGTCAGATGGATATCACGCAGATGCTCTGCCATGTCAGCGATGCGCTTCGGGATGCGCTGGGCGAACGAGAATCGCATTCGAGTGTACCTTTCTTTTTTAAGCCGTTTGTTAAGCGCCAAATCTTGAAGGATAAGCGATTCAAACAGGGCGAGCAGACGCTCAAAACCTTTCGACAGACATCGGGCGGAAAAGGGACCAGGCCAACCTCCTTTGAAAACGACAAGAGAACGCTGCTCGAACTCTACGACCGCTTTACCCAAACTCCTTCAAATCAGGAATTCCGGCCGCATGCAGCAGCAGGAAGGCTTTCCCGAGAAGAGCACGGCAAACTGGCGTGGAAGCATCTTGATCATCATCTGAGGCAGTTCTCTGCTTAAGGGACTTTGGCCTGGGCACCCATTCCCGAGGCGCTACTCGTCGCGCTTGACTTCATCCCAAAACCGGTCGAGCTCTTCGATCGTAAACGATTTCATCGGCCTTCCCGTCGCCTCGGCTTTTTTCTCGACGAGCCGAAATCGGCGCTCAAATTTCTGCGTCGCTTCGCGGAGCGTTCCTTCGGGCTCGATTCCTTCGTGACGAGCGATATTGACGAGCGCAAAGAGCAGGTCGCCAAATTCTTCGGTTCTACGCTCTAACGAGCTCTCGGCCTCGAACTCCGCGATCTCTTCCCGTACTTTTTTCCAAACACTTTTCTTCTCCGTCCAGTCGAAGCCGACTTTCGATGCCTTTTCCTGTATACGCGCTGCCCGCTGCAGCGATGGAAGCGATGCCGGCACCCCATCTAAAACGCTGATTCTGCCTGATTCTCGCCGTTTTAGCTGCTCCCAGTTGTGACTCACCTGCTCCGGAGTATCGGCTCTTACATCGGCAAAAACATGCGGATGACGGTAGATTAGCTTCTCCGATTCTGCCTCAATGACGCTGGCAAGGTCAAATTCATCCGATTCGAGCCCGATTTCCGAATGGAATAGGATGTGTAGCAGGAGATCTCCGAGTTCTTTTTTTAGTTCAGTGTAGTCTTTGCTGTCTATCGCCTCGAGGACTTCGTACGCCTCCTCGACAAGCATGGGCCGCAGCGATTCGTGAGTTTGCTCACGATCCCAGGGACATTCGGCTCGCAGGCGCCTGACGATGGCAATGAGCGAAAGAAACTTCTCCGCGGCAAGTGCGTCGTGGGCGAGTCTATCTTGAACTAAGAAAGTGTTGTGTGTAAGGTGTTCGGATTCCACTTCTCTTCACGTTTCATCGAAAACCGTAGCTGACTGGCCGTTCCAGCCGACTTGAGACCACGTCAACAGTCGTTGAAGAGTCGGAGTTTACTTTTGCATCGGTAATCCTTCGTAGGTTTGCCAAGACACAAGTTAGAGGCTTCACACAAGCCAAGAGCTTCACAAGTTTTTTTTCAGACTGACTCGCTTCATTTTTTAGAGATACTTTCATGGCAACAACAGAATCTGTCATGCCGAGACCAGGAAGGGTTGCTCCAAAGCCGATGCCCGGCCGCAAGACGCAAAAGCCTTCTTCCGCTCCGGTACTCTTACTCACCTTGATCGGGATCATCGCAGTGCACGCACTCTTTTGCTGGGGTGTGGCTCAATACGCCGGGGCAAAGAATATTACGTGGGGAACGTGGGGCTATGATGCTCACGTCGTCTTCGGCGAAGCGCAGTTCGACATCAACATGGTGCTGAGCTTTATTCCCTTCGATGTACTCTTCGGGTTTGCGCTTGCGGTGGTGTTAGGATTTATGGTGAAGCTGCCCTTCTTCCGCGACCGCGTCTATCATACCGTGCTCGATGTGAAGAAACGCTTGATGCTGCAGCTTTCTGCTTCGGCCGATGAGGTTGAGTCGATCATTAAGAACGACCCAGAAAATAACACCCGCTTGCTTGCTCGCCGCGAAGATATTAATATCGATTCCGTCCAAAGCGAGATCGATTCCATCAGCGGCGCTCAGCGCTTCCTCGACGGCAAGGGTTCGTGGATGACAGGACTTTCGATGTACATGAAGTACCACTTTGTCGAGCATTACGCGAACAAAGTGCAGGGCGCTGCATACGGCGGAGCGGCATTCCTTATCATTGTCGTTGGTATTCGAGGATTGAAATTCATTCCTGCACAGAAGCCTTCGTTCATTCTCTTCGCACTCGGAGTAGAATTTACGATGCTCACGTTGCTCGCCGTAACGATGATCTTTACGGAAGAAGAAGAACGCACCGATCGTATCCTAAAGCAGATGGTCGATGCGGTCAAAGGCGGCAAGGGCCGTGCGGCAGTCGCGCAGTTCGAGCAGGAGCAGCAGCTCGGGCTTTCGCGCGCCGATTACGAGCGTATCGTTACCGAGCAGTTTGATCGTAAGATCCAGGAGATCATGGCCGATAAGGACGATAGCGCACTCAAGCGCATCGCACTCGACTTGATCTCAAGAGGATAAGCGGACTCTTTTAGATTATTCAAAACCCCGGAGTTCGCTTCGGGGTTTTTCATTCGTAGCTATGGCCTGGGTTATTACGCGTGCTTGCACGGATTGCATTGACGTTTCATGCGTACTGGTATGCCCTGTCGATTGTATTTATGGGCTTGTCGCTCCCGACACGAAGTATCGGAACCAGCTCTTTATCGAACCGAGCGAATGTATCGACTGTGCATTATGCGCTCCAGAGTGCCCCTGGGAAGCGATCTACCACGCCAGTTCGATCCCGGATGTTTTTGTAGATGACGTAGAAATTAATCGCGAGATATTTGCAACTCACACGAAGTCCGATTTCACAACCTCACCCTTACCACTGACCGAACATCCATCGCGCGAAGCGATCGAGGCCAATCTAAAAAAATGGGGATTTGATAGGGGATAAGCTGTCGGCCTCGTGGGTGTGGGCTTTAGGGTGAGGGAGGTAGGGCAAGTATGAAGTAGAAGGATGAATTGGAAAGTGCGGTAACTTTGGGCATGTCATCCTGAACAAGCTTTAGCGAAGTGAAGGATCTAATGGAATGCTGACCACGAGTAGAGCCAAACGTCAACATTCGAACGGGCAACCCCTCATCCCCAACCCTTCTCCCAAATTTCATTCGCTGACGTCCGTCATCGAATGAAATTTAGGAGAAGGGGGATTTTATTTAAAGAAAAAGGTCCTTCAAAGTCCCTCTCCTATTTGTCCGACGGATGGGAAAGGGATTTAGGGTTGACGGCGGTGGGACAAGTTCGAAGTATGAATTCTGCAGTATGAGCGTCCGAACGAAAGTCACTCAGTACTCCCGAGGCGCACTCAGCACTCCCAAAATTGTGACGCTGAATAAAAATCATGCGAATACTTACTTCATTCTTGTGCGTTGTGACGATCGATTGGGTTCAATCATATAGATGCGAATGACCGCATCGATCGTTACCTACTCTCATGATCGAACATCAATCACCATTGCCCGCTCAACCTATCCGTTTGGGCAAGCAGCAGAACGCGCGATTTCGCGATGACGAACAGCGTACTCGTCTTAATGTCAGAACTGGAGCTTCCGCTTTTACTATCGCACATATTGCGAATCCGCATATCAACATGTGGCTTTTTCCGCAGCGGCTCGAGCATCTCCGCACCTTGATCGTTGCCGCAGTGAGAAGCGGGGCTTCGCACATTGTGATCTCGGGTGACATCGCAAGCGTCCCCGATGCCGAATATTGGAAAGCGACGCGTGAGATGTTCCAAGAGTTTGGCATCTATCATCGCGATAAACTTTCGCTGGTGGTCGGCAATCATGATATTCTCGGTGGACCGCATTCTGCGGCAGAACTCCTTCGTTTCAATTGACCTGTCAGCAGACCGACGTAGCAGAAAATATCCGCACGTTCCAATCGGGCTTTGCCGAATTGTTTCGCGACACGCTGCATCCCGAGGGATCTCCGATTCCCTATCTCAAACTTGTCGGCACGTATGCCTTTGTCGGCATCAACACGATCGCGGTTTTCTGTCTGCGGCACAATGCCTGAGCTTCGAATGGTGATGTGGCCCTGTGCGACATTGCATGGATCGATCACGAGCTGAACCAGCTGTCGGGTTACCACAAGGTCGTGATCATGCACCATCACCTGCAGAATCATAAACGTATACGACGGAGGGTGCTTAAGCGGGCACTAAAGCCCAGCCGGAAATGTTAACTTTTATAAGATCGCTGTTTGATAATTCGCAACCAAAGAATTCAATCAGGCTTCAAACTGCGGGTGGGGAGTCAACGCCTTCACCGCTAGACAGCTTCCAGGGAGGCTCATAGCTGCGTGGCTTGTCTCGGGGAAAGTAGAATTATGAAAATAGTTTGTACACACACGGTTTAAACTGTCGAAAATGGCTTCTTTTGGGCCAGTTGATCGTGAACGGGTGAAAGGGAGGAAGACAAAGTCAGGTGGTGGGTCATTCAGATGCGGACGTTGCTTTCGTCATTGTTCACGCTAAATTGAAATGTGATGAAAGCAGCTTTTTTTGTGTCTTAAACTTCAGTGAAGGATGCGAGGATTCGGGCAGCCAAAAAGACATGCCCCGACTTTGATCAACAAGGGTATTGAAACCGAGTCAGGAATATCTCGAGACGGCGGTAGTCGTCAGGTTCATAGAAGGGGATATGGAGGCATTTCGCCAGGTGTACGCACGGTACCGCCAGCGCGTGATGACCTACTGTCTCTATTATATGGGCGACCAGGGGATTGCCGAAGATGCCTTCCAGGAAATCTTCACACGCGCATTCACTCGCCGGCAGCAACTTCGCGAAGCAAAGGCGATCACGACCTGGCTTATCTCAATCACGAGGAGCGTCTGCCTCAACATGCTTCGGACTTCGGTCTATACTCCGAGCTTTATTTCGCTCGAGCAGCAAGCAACACCGGAACGTGCTTTCACAGACGCCTCCGCAGATCCGGCAAGACTCGATGGCATTGATGACGAATTGCTTTCCGCACTTTCGCGGCTTCAGCCGATCTATCGCGATGCGTTACTGCTCTGTGAACTCGAAGGATATTCCTACGAAGAGATTGCGACGATCAGCAACACGACTGTGCACAATGTCCAGGTGCGCGTCACGCGGGCTAAGCAGCAACTGCGTGAACTACTGATGCCAAGCGAAACACCAACCCCAAAACGCCGGCGCAAAAAAGAGATCGACGGCGCGGCAAAACTTGCCAAATCGCTTTTTAGCTCGGGCTTGATCGACTTACGAGGTGGCTCGCTATGACCTTGTTAGAAGATTCGATCATTGCGTATTTCGATAATCGCCTTTCAGCAGCAGAGCGCGCCGACCTGCTTCGCCAGGTAAGTGCCGACGCCGAGCACCGGAAATTATTCCAGCAGCATGAGGCCATGCGCAGCCGTATCTATCGCGCTCAGGTCAATGTGTCGGTGGCGCCGGTCGTCGAAGAAAAACTGCTTGCGTCGATCGCGGCAATGCAGCCGAGCACCGCACCATTCATCGCAAAGCCAATCCATGTTCCGCTCGGAGCATTCGCATTTGCCGTCGTAGCGATCGTTTCTACGCTCTATCTTACTGCCCCATTGTTTCGCACGAGCACCGCGACTCGCTCATTGGCATCGCTCAACAGAGCTTCATCAGCCGGTTCGGCTGACCAGAAGCCGCAAGCTTTGGTCACTCAGCCATCTGAAATGATAATGGAGCGTCCGGTGACGTCAGCCATAACAGCAACGGTCCGGAATTCAGATGGATCATTGAGCGCATCCCGCTCGAATGCTCCGATAACTGAGGTTCCTAAAAAATCTGAATTTCTAAGCAACATCCTTCCGAAGAGCGAAGAGATCAACTCGGTCGGCAAGTTCGGCGACGTCCGGCCTTATGCTGTTCCTGTTAAAGGAGAATTAACTGATGGAGCGCCAGCTCTGCGCGCAATGGATGCCATGCTCGATCGATCATCTGCCACGCCCAAATGTGAGATCACGCTGCTCGGCATGAATGGCGGTGGAAGTCCCAACGGCATGCATCACTTGTGGGATTTTGGCGGTGCAGGCATTGCCGCTGCCTATTATCTTGATGCATCAGATCTCGTTGGCATCCGTGCAAGTGGCGGACGCGTGAAAGTGGGCGAGAACCTGACGCCTCTGTCGTTGCGACCGGACAGCGCATCGTTCGCGACGAGGTACACCGCCGAGCTTTTCGTCGAGCATCGTGAATTAGTGCTGAACGGCAGGCTGATTCTTACCGGCGCGATCGGTGCGGGCCTGATGCAGCAAGGAAATCTATTCTCCGCTGAACTCGGATTTCGAATCCCAGTCACATCACGTCTGCAAGCCGGCGTGACCTATTCCTTGTCGAGAACACATTGGACAGCCGACCTCCAATATTTCGATCCGAACGATAAGAAGATCGAAACGCATGGGCCCAACAGCATCAACTCCCGTCTGCTCTACGGACTCTCGTATACGTTCTGAGCTGTCGGCAATGCCGATTCGTTCGCAATAGCCTTTGCACGCCCTTGAGGCAATATCTCCAGATTACTTTATCGTAACCATACCAATTGATGTGGATTGGGCGGGACAATTTGTGTCATTAGTTCAGTAGCCAATTCGTTATTCATCGATCGTTATGCGTGTGCTTGAGTTTACTTTTATCTGCGGAATGTTCGTGATCGCAACGGCGATTGGATTGATGAGCAGCCACACGTTCGATACTGCACTCAAGATTTACGTGTTGGTTGCCGCATGCGTATCGGTGGCAGTTGTGCTGCGGCCTGTTAGAACGGTACGTTCAGCAATGCCCTCGACTCGCGAGACCATCTCTTCGGAAGAGCCCTCTGCGGCTCGCCACTCCCTAGAGTCGCCACACACATGCACGAAGGGACAATGATCCGCCTCGTCGATTGGAAGTCAGTGATCGACGAGTTGAATAACCGCAACCAGGCTTAGCCGAGAGGTAACCGGCAAGGGCTCGCTGAACCGGAATACCATGCAGCGGAGGCGTTGGAATGCAGTCGACGAAAAAGAGGCCAAGGATGTGCCATTGATAGGGCGAGATGAAGGCGCAGCACAAAAGACAAACAGCCCTAAGCTACGAAGCTTTGCATCCCGCAGCACCTTCAGCGGATCCGATACTGAATCCGTGCAGGGTCAGTTGAAGTACTTTAAGATCGTAGGGACGTAAATGTACCAGGCGGTTCATCGGCAATGTGTGCTGCACCGAAGACGATACTTTTCTCATCTGGCGACCAATCGGGAAACATGCTTAATACCTTCTTAAGGCCGGGTGTGCCCACGAACCATTAGAGGACGAGCCGTCCGCATTTCGCTTGACGAACACTAAGATCACATTCGCACCGAATGCGCCTTGTTCCCTATGCTGATCTAGGTCGGCGTATGTCACCTTTCCCGAGATATTTAGTGTTGAAACTCCTTGCGTTCGGTTGTCAAGAATGAGAGTGTCTATTTTGTCCAGACGTGTGGTAGAGTAAGAGACTGTAAAAACCGACGCCGAATGTTCGACATCCACATAATCGTTGGTAAATCGGCCAACGTTATGCGAAAGAGCAATTGAGGAGTCGACTAACAGCGCGAACTCCACTATACTCGATCCGCAGGCAGTGAGGTTAAACGGAATCGAATCGTGATAAATGACACCGGAGTCAACTTGGACGAGTGTATCGCTGAATTTGGATCCGACACTTGCGCCAAAAGGAACAATGTACCCCGGAAAATCAAGACGGATATGTGCGAGCCCCGTATAACTGGGCACAAATGTGAGTCCGAGGAAGGCCGTATCGCCAATGCCCGGATTCATTTTGGTTGGCACGAAATGGGCGCTCGTTATTTTGAAGGGACGTACTGGCCCGAGGCAGGCATTAGCGGATTTGGTCGAGTCGCTAAGAAACAGAACTAGCAACAGGCTAAGTACCAAGAAGCGACGGAGAAGCGACGGAGAAGATCGGAGTGGAGAAAAAGCTGGGTAGGCCCATAATTTCGTACTGTGTTAGTTTGACAGAAGGTATTTCCGCATACCAAAAGCGAACGTTACCTAATCGTTCCTTCAGCAACCACCTTTTTTAAGATTGAACCCATATCTCGGGCTTCGAGACGACTCACATCGATTTGCGCGGGAACTTCCGGCGCTTTTTTAGCTTCCAAGGAATTCTCGTTGTGTCAAATTATGCGTCCAAAACGGTTTTGATCGAATAAGAAACGATGTTGAGCCAGAAAAAGTCGAGAGCACTATCCTATATCCTCGCAGCGGTCGGCCTTTTGATCGGCGGATATTTTGTCGTGAAGATCTGGCGCGAGACGGACGTTGCGAGCTCTCTTGCACTCATCGCGACCCTTCCGATCGTGTCGCTGGTGCTGATCTCCCTGCCTGCGATCGCAGGTGCAGCATTCGATGCTAAAGCTTGGCAGTTGCTACTTCCACGAAATGGGAAGCGCGATTCTCTCTGGTCAATGGCGCGTGTAAGGATTGCCTCCGAAGCGGTAGTCAGCACGGTGCCGATGGGTGCGATCATTGCGGATCCGTTGAAAGCATGGCTGCTCAAACGAGAGTTTGGACTCAGCCTCGCCTGCGGCACCGCAAGCGTCGCCTTGCGGACCTTCCTGCTGGCCGATTCCCAAGCCATCCTGACGTTAATCGTCACCACATTTACGTTCGGCTGGCTTTTGGATGTTTCGCCGATGATCCTCTCCGGCAGCGCCTATCTGGGGTGGTTGCTCCTTCTCGCGAGTGGAATCGCTGTGCTGCTCTACACTTCGCTGATCTATCTTAGCTCCCACGAAGCATCGCTAGACAAGCTTCATAATGCGCTGCGCAAGATCCGCGTCGGTTTTTTGAGCAAATGGATCACCTCGCATGAAGAAAATTTTTCGGACCTTAAACAAGAGCTCGCTGAGTTTGGAGGTTCAAGCTCGCGTCGACTCTGGATCAGCGGGCTCTTCTTCGCGATCATGTGGAGTATCGACGGAATGGAAACGCACCTGATCGCACGAGCGCTCGGTCTGCATACCTCGATGGGTACGTCGTACGAGATTGAGATCATTTGCGCCTTCCTTCGCTCGATCGCCTTTTTTATTCCGTCCGGAATCGGTCTTCAAGATGCGGCCTACATTGCATTCTTCGAAAGCATCGGTGCTCCCAGAGCGGGTGCTGCCGCGTTTATCGTCATCAAACGGTTGCGTCAGTTCCTGTGGATCATCGTGGGCTTCGGATTGCTCTTCACGATCCGCAAGGTAAAGTGGTCTTCCATCAGCGAGCATCTTGGTGACCCGCTCGAAGGCGTCACGGATAAAAGCTCGCCATGAGCGAACTCCTGCTGATGGTTGCCGCTCTCTATTTTGCCCAGCATCTGCTGCTTCGCCTTGGTGTAAATAAAGGAAAGAGACATGCCAATGAGTTGCCCGAGCGCCGTTCGTTTGGCGAACGAACAAAATGTTCGGTCATCGTTTGCATGCGAAACGAAGAGAAGGATGTCGAACGGTGCCTGAAGTCGCTCTCGGCGATCGACTATCCGAAGAAGCTGCGCGAACTACAGATCATCGACGATGGCTCGACCGATGACACACGGGCTCGTCTGCTCGCTCATTCAAAGCGAGTAACCAATCTTCGAATACTTCAATCGATGCCCACTGCCGATCACTTAGTTGGGAAGTCCAGGGCACTTGCGCAAGCGCTCGATGTCGCAACCGGAGAAGTTGCTTTCATTACCGATGCCGATTGCGCCGTTCCTTCGCGGTGGATCAAACAAGGACTCGCTGCGTATCAACCAACCACGGGAATGGCGGCTGCTGTGACTCTGCTCGATGGACCGACAGCCTGGAGCGGGTGCAGTCGATCGATCACGCCTATCTTGAGTCGATCGAGCTCGGCGCCGCGAATTTATCCATTCCACTCAGTGCCATCGGCAACAATATGTCGATCCGAATGGCAGCTTATCGCGCGGTCGGCGGCCTGAGAAATCTTCCGTTTTGTATTGCGGAGGATTTTGCGCTCTTTAACGGCATGTGGGCCAATCCCGACTGGCGCGTCCAATTTGTGCTCGATAAGGATCTCATCGTGACAAGCAGTGCATGTCCGGATGTTCGAACCTGGTGGGCGCAGCGCAGGCGCTGGGCAAAAGATGGAGGGAAATTAAGTACCGAAACGCTCGCGATCTTCTCGCTCGCGTTGATCGGCAACGTGACGATGGTGCTGGCACCGTTTCTTCTGCCGGTTCGCGAGGCCATTGCAGTAATCGCGATCAAGTGGTGCGCCGATCTGATCCTTGTCTGGCTTGTGATGCGGGCCGCTGATCGGCTTTCGTGGCTACGGTATTTTTGTTTCTATGAAGCGTACCTCGTTGTCCTCGCCATTTCAACTCCGTTCATGTATTTGACGAAAGGAGTGAAATGGAAAGATCGTGAGATCGCGTTGGCCGAATCAACGAGCTGACCCAAAACAGATCAACCAAGAAAGTGGACCTTCACGATGTTCGTGTGGCTCACCTGGAAGATCGGGTGCCCTGCAGTAAGGACGACCCAGCCCGATTGGCCCAAGAGTCCCTTGCGTTGTGCGATCGAGATCATGCTGATGAGGGTTTCATCGAAGCTCTTGATCGCTTCCATCCGTAATGGTGTCACGCCGTGGTAGAACGACATCCGTCGAAGTGCCGCATCATCCGTAGACATTGCGATCACCTGTTTTGAATATCGATATTTTGCCAGATAACGAGCGCTTCTGCCGGAGAGCGTCGCACAAATGATCGTTTGCGCGGCGACTTCCTCCGCGAGTACGCAGGCAGCACGTGCGACAGAATCTGTCGCATTCTCTTTTTCATCGCTGGGGATCATGAAATCTGTCCCCTTGCGAACGTAGCCAGATACCTCCGCCGAAATGATGATCTCGCGCATAGTGCGAACCGCTTCGATCGGATAAAGCCCAGCACTCGATTCGGCGGAGAGCATAACGCAATCGGATCCATCGAATACAGCATTTGCCACATCGCTCGTCTCCGCACGTGTCGGCCTCGGATGCGAGATCATCGACTCGAGCATCTGTGTCGCCGTAATCACGGGTACGCCACGTGCGTTCGCAAGATCGATGATTCGTTTTTGGATTGGCGGCACACGCTCGAGGGGCATCTCGACGCCAAGATCACCGCGCGCGACCATGATCATGTCCGTTTCGGCGAGAATGTCTTTGATATTCTCGACAGCTTCGGGTTTTTCGATCTTTGCAATGATCGGCGTGACCGTGTCGCCAAGTTCGGATTTCAGAAACAGGCGCAGCTCGCGAAGATCCTGCGCCTTTCGAACAAAACTTAAGGCAAGCGCATCGACCTTGATCTCTCGAATAGCAATACGAACAAGCTCTTTGTCATGATCGGTAAGTGCGGGGATTCGAAGTTGCGAAGCGGGAAAATTGATCCCCTTGTGACTTTTCAATATGCCGCCGTTCTTGACGAGCGCATTGATCTCTTCGCCAGAAATACGCTCGGATACAATAAGCTCGATCGCGCCATCGTCAAGCAGGATCGGATCGCCTATTCCTACGTCCTCACCGAGATGCGGATAGGTCGTAGTTATGCGTTCGCTCGTCGTTGGGATCGAATCATAACATAGCCGAACTTGCTCGCCGGTTACAAGCAAGATGCCGTTCGGATCAGCGACTTCGCCGGTACGAAGTTTCGGCCCGGGCAGATCGCCGATAACAGCGATGTGGCGCCCAAGCCGGTCGCTAACGCGGCGGACCATCTCGGCAAGTTCGATGTGAACCTCCGTTGTCGAATGCGAAAAATTGAGTCGGGCGATATCCATGCCTGCATGGATCATGGCCTCGATGCGCTCCTCCGTCTGTGATGACGGTCCGAGTGTCGCGATTATTTTTGTTTTTGGTTGAATCATGTGCTGCAAAAATACGGCAACACTGAGACAGTTCAGGAAAGAGCTAAGTAGGAGAACGCTTCTTGACGCTTAAACTCGGTCGATAAAGCGCGTTGCAAAAATCGGAGGGAGCGGTCGATCTCCCGGAATGGCAAGCCAGAGACGAAGCAGGTGTCTCTTTTGTGCATCGTCAGGCCAATCTTCAAACGCGGTTCGATCGTGGAGGAGCGTGTGATTGTAGACGAACTGCATGTCGCCTTCTTCGAGCGCCATTGACAAATTCAGATCGGGGGAGTTGGCCAGTGAATCGAACATATCGAGTGCTTCAATGTGCTTCGCGGTCAAGCGAGGAGCAGTTTCAAACCGTTGCGCCGATTCGATATATTGACGTTGATAGATCGCCGTTAGATAGCCCTCGTAGTAACTGAAGACCGGGATGAGAAAATACGGAAGCATTCCTTCCGGTACTTCGCCACGACGATCAGTCGCGATCGGTTCGAATAAAAGCGCGAGCAGGTCAGGCCGCTGTCTTCGCATTTCGTTAAAGATCGTGGTCGAACTCACAAGCTGCGAAAAGCCTCCATGCTTTGCAGTTTTCAGACAAAGCAACCCAACGACATCGGACGAATCTGTGTGAAATGTCTGGCGCTCGCTCGTCTGGTAAACCCGCACGTTGGGATCGTTACTTGTCAAACCGAGATCTCTCACATGCCCGAGCAAATGTCCTTGTGCATTTTGGGGACGCGCTCTGCCAAGATGTGAGCCGATGCCGAAGAAGATCGTGCTTGCGTATTGCCCGCTGTAGCGATTCGTTGGGAGGCCCCGAAGCAATGCAAAGCCACGGCCCTGGATCAACTCTCGTCTGAGTTCGAGCAGTTTTCTCGCAAACGTACCGAGTTGAAAATCCGTCGCGGTGATGCGCTCCAATTTCAAACCCGACTCGATGATTCGCTTTGCCGCACGCTCCACTTGCTCGACATCGGAAGCAGATAACGTGATCAGCCATTCATCGGAATTCGACATATCGTTGCCGTACCATGCGAAGGAATTGGCTTGAATCGGTGGAAGCAAGTAGGGCATGTCTGAACCTTGATTTTATGAGATTGAAATAGATTTTTGGGATGAGGATGGTGAAACTGTTACCGATTCAAACTTAACCTCGTCCCGAATCATGACTGCCCATAGATTTCGCGGTGTGGCGTCTTCAGTACAACTAGTTGAAGAGCTTCCGATTTGGCGGTGATCGGAGGGATGGGAGATACCTTGGGGAGGGCAGAGAATTCTGAAAATCTCCCCAAATCTCATAAAATCAAGGTTCAGACTGTGTGGGCAATACTGGATTCGAACCAGCGACCTTTTCCATGTCAAGGAAACGCGCTAACCAACTGCGCCAATTGCCCGTTTTTTTTCAGCGCCGGTTCAACAGCCCCTTTTCAGGGGCGGTTCCAACTCTTCGAATGCATCAGACGCGTGACATCGCGGTCACCGACTGGCGGTTTGTCACGAATTCCCCGGCTATCTTATTGATCGTTTCGCGAGAAGCTTCGTCAAGATTGTCTTCGAGTGAATCGTAAGCCTCGGTCGACTCGCAGGAATAGACTTCGACGTAGCCGTTTCCTTCGTCGTCAACTTTATAAAGCGCACATGACACGCCGGGCTGCGCGTTGATGCTCGTGAGCAATCCTTTCATCAGTGTGAGGTACTGATCGTGTTTCTCGGCACGGACGGTATAGGCAATTGTAACGAGTGTAGCTTCCGACATGTGGCTAAAATGAATCTGGATGGTCAACCGAAAAAAAAATTGTGCGTGCACACTCTTGATGGGTGGCTCGCCGGGCAAAGTTACGCAGACTTATATGGGGTCGCCTTGTAATCGCGCTCGATTGTTTCTTTCTGGCAGTATTTTTACGCATGGTATCAGAAGAATTGAGGAGTGGTTTTTTGATGGAGCAAGGTCGCAGGGGCCTCCTGATCGCCACGGTCGCAGTCCTGGGTTCAAGTGTGGGAGTGATCATTTTCGGCAGCCCGCTTTTTCGGGTGCTTGGCTTCGAGTATTCATCACTCTCTGCGATACTGCTGAGCTTGGTTGTTGGATTGCTTGTGTCGAGACGAACTCGGGACGAGCCGGAAGCAACTCGTTCGCTTCGTGTCCTCATCCCAGAGATCTTGTTTCTTTTCGTTCTTCCGATTGGAGCGAGTCTCATTTCTGCGATTTTGATTTCGAATTGCGCTTTGTGGGATGGAGTCGTCTTCTATCTTGAAGTCGCGCTGCCTGCAACGATCATTGCAAGCACGTTCGGAGCGGCTTGCGGAATGCTCGCTGGTAAAAAAAGATCGGCGACGCTGTTGTATATAACCATCTGGTTTGGTACGCTTGTTCTTTCGTTTCTCCCAGGATACATTAATCCGCAGATCTTCACCTACGGTTGGCAGTATGGATTCTTTCCAGGATTCGTCTGGGACGATGCGTTAACCTTGACAGCGGGGTATGCCATCTTTCAGATAATGGCGCTTGCAGTCGCGATCGCTTTTCTGCAACTCGCGCGCCTGCGCAAGCGGCCGCTGCGTCGAACGGCGTCTCTTGTGCTACTGATCGTATCGCTTGTCGTTGTGATCGCGATCGGCTTTTTGTCGGACGATCTCCGCATAGAAAGCTCACATGCGCGTGTGGACAATTTTCTTCGCGGCAAGATCGCTGTTAACTCCCAGACCACCGTCAGATTTCTTCCGGGTGATTTTACACAGGATCAACAGCGGTTGATCAAGGGCAATGTCCTCTGGTACTTGCATACCATACGGCAGCAACTCGGTCTGAAAGATACTACGCGCGAGCTAACGATTTACATTTATCCAAACTCCGATAGCAGGTATGAATACATCGGCACGCGTACGGCGAGCATTGCGAAGCCCTGGCTCGGAGAGTTGCACCTCACGAAAGGCTCGCTCAGAACGCTGAAGCACGAGCTTACCCATCTACTCATGGCGGAGGTTGGCAGCTTCCCCTTTAGTGTAAGTTGGGCGACAGGGTTAACGGAAGGCGTGGCGATGTCGATCGAACTTCCGTACGATGGTCTTCGCTCTATCGGTCAGCAGGCAGCTCGCGTGATCCAGACTCGCCCACATTCGGGGGTACAGGAGATCATGTCGTTTTCCGGATTCGCGAGCAATGCTTCGTTCACGAGCTACACGATCGCTGGCTCATTCTCTCGATACCTGCTGGATACCTACGGCGCGCCTTCGTATCTTAAGGTGTATCAGTCGCTCGATTTCGAATCGACGTATCGCCGGTCACTCGCACATCTCGAGCAGGCGTGGCTCACAAGTATTAAGCCG
>JBBSDW010000009.1:0-38385 GCA_038240295.1 Kapaibacterium sp. (SeqCode) | reverse complement strand
GGTAGAGCACGTCCTTGGTAAGGACGAGGTCACCGGTTCAATCCCGGTCGTGAGCTCATAAAAAAGCCTCGCAATCGCGAGGCTTTTTTAATGTAGGTCGGAATTCATTCCGACCGGAATGCTGGTACGAGTATGAATGGGAAATCTTATCCTGAGTCAAAGTAGTGAGTTAGAGGCATGTCCTCCTGAGCCCGACGAAGGATCTTGCCTCTCGTACTCCTCAACAATTACGCTTGACCACAAACATTCAACCATCCGAAAGAGAGTCAATGCGGCGCTTGACTCCACACATGGGATTATCTGCTTCGACGTAAGTTTTTCGGGTCTGTAAAAGTCGAGGTCGGGTTGAAACCCAACCTACGTTCGCATGAAACCTTGGCTTTAAGTTTACTGTGGGATCTTGAGCCGCTGGCCGCGCTGCAATCTTGTTGAGTGCAGGTGATTGGCAGTTTTAAGATCTGCGATCGTTACGCCGTAATTATCGGCGATGTCGGTGAGCGTGTCGCCACCTTTGACTCGATAGGTAAGCTGATGTTTTTTCTTTTTGCTTACCGGTGCGCCGTCGCCTTTGGATGTGGTCTTGTTTAAAGTGTAAACCTTGATCTTCTGCCCAGCTTGAAGATCGCCGGCATCCATGTCGCCGTTCCACGCCGAAACCTCATCGGGCGTTGTACCATAGAGTTTGCCGATGCTCGTCATCGTCTCGCCGGATGCTACAGTGTGGTAGCGAAGATGCCCGGCCGGCGTAGACGCAGCGGCCGCATATTCCGACGATGCATATACCTTCAACGTTTCGCCAACTTTCACACCATGCTTCGCCGAGCGATTCCACTTTTTGATGTTGGCGAGCGAGACACCAAAGTTATCTGCGATCTTGCCTGGCGTATCTCCGCGACGGACCGTGTAATTGATCCACTGTTTGCCACTATGACTCTGCGCTTTCGGCGCTGACTTCACAGGCGCATCAGCTTCATCGCTTTCGTTCGCATTTGAATCGGTTGGCGAAACACTCTTCGTAGTCGCGTCCGTGATCGTGCCAGGATCAGTTGTGGTTGTTGTTGAAACAGCGACAACCGGCGCATGATCTGGCGCAGTTACCGTCTTGACTGGCGAAGCCGCAGCATGGGTAGGTGTAGGAACGTGCGAAGGTACAGGCTTCGCTTGCGCGAGAGTTGCCTGCACCTGCTTTACGATCTTAAGACTCTGACCACGCTTGATGCCGTGTCTGCTGATGCGATTCCAACTTCTCAGCTCACTGACTGAAACGTCATTATCATCGGCGATCGAGCTAAGCGTTTCGCCGCGCCGGACTTTATGCGTTACGGTCTTGCTGACCATCTTGACGGGGGCGGCGGTTGTCGCAGCAAGATTATCGCTGGTCCCGGTGCTCGGGCTCATCACGGTCATCGGCACCCGAAGCTTCTGCCCCTTATGCAATTTCTGCGATTCCGCGAGATCGTTGTATTCGGCAAGCTGTGTAGCAGTGATGCCGTAGGTTCGCGCGATCGTCGCCATCGATTCCCCGCGCATCACGTTATGCGTCAGCCACGGCATCTTCACCGAGGCCGGCATTGCTGCAAGCTTCTCGGTAAATGCGGAGATGTTGGTGCCGATCGGCAAACGCAAGCAATAACCATTCGGGCCACAGACTTCCAGTGGCGGTGTCGAAGGCTGTAACAGGTCGGGGTTGAGTTCTTTGATCTCAAGTCCGCTAATCCCAGCCGCACGTCCGAGTGCATTCAAGTCGATAGCTTCCTTGATCCTGACAGAATCAAAAGCAAGCGGTTTCTCGAGCTGCACGGAGTTAAATCCATAATGGACGGGATCCATCTCGATAAGCGTCGCTGCGATAAAGAGCGGCACATAGTTCTGCGTTTCACGAGGAAGGTACTGACGCACGACCCAGAAATCATGCGAACCGCCGGCCTGCTCGATCGCGCCTCGAACACGGTTGATGCCGGAGTTATAGGCAGCAAGCGCGAGATGCCAGTCGCCGAGCGAATTATAAAGATCGTGCAAATGATGGGCTGCAGCTTTTGTCGCAGCTACCGGATCGCGGCGCTTATCGAACCACCAGTTGTTTGTCAAGCCATATCGCGAGCCCGTGGCATCGATGAACTGCCAGAGCCCGACAGCCTTCGCCCACGAGACGGCGCCAGGATTAAGGCCGCTCTCAATCATCGAAAGATGGACGATCTCCTCGGGCACACCTTCGTCGCGCATTGCCTTCTTCATCATCGGGAAATATTTCCCGGTGCGGTTCAACCACTTCGACATGAATGGCCGCCCATTGCCTTGCGTGAAATAAGCGATCGTTTGCTCGACCGACGTATTCATCGTAAGCGGGATCGTCGTCTTCCGCAGATCGGTCGGCGGAAGCGGAACATTGCGAATATCCATCTTCGCCATATCCTCGTTGAACTTCTGGCGAAGCGCAAAGATGGATGCATTAGAAGGAAGCGCATCAATCTTCGTGACGTACTTTTCGTAATCGGCGAGCACGTCGCGCGTGAGGTCTTGAAAATCTTTATTCTGCTCGACGGTCGGATACGTAATGAGCTTGTTGAGCAGGTCGATCGATGCCTCGAAACGCTTTACGGTCTCGGCGCGATCGTTCTTTTGCTGCGCAGCCAGTGCCCGAAGCCACTGTTGACGTGCTGCATCCAGCCTCTGCTCGATGAGCTGAGGATCGATGGTGCCAGTCTTTTGCTGCTCATCGAGGACGACGAAGGGATCGGCATTCTCAAGAACTTGCGTTGACGATTGGTCCTGCTTTGTAGTCTGCCGCGGCGCACCGCATCCGGCAACGATCGCCGAACTGATGACGAGCACGGTTGCAAGCGCGACCGGCGTGAGCCCGATGTGGACAAGCACTCGATAGGGTCCGGCCACACGCCGGCGTAATTTGCTTTGATTGATCATGAAATCTTTTTCGATAGGGCTTATGATCTGAAAGTGAATAACCGCACACGCTTTGAGGCTCACTTTCAACGCAACGGAACCGAATTTGCGTTCGGCGATCCGTCACGGAAAAAATTAATTACCTCTCACTACACTCCTACTTTGTAGTCCCAACAGGTCAGAAACCGGCGGGAGACTCCAAGGTACAAATGTCGAACCCGAGCCAAAAACCAAGAAAACGCTGGCGCAAGAGCAACGGCTATCCTCGAGTTATCCTGATAACGGCAGAGCTTCGGGCAATGAAGAAGACTCCCTCCGATGTATCAGGAACCCCTAATATAATCAATTTCTAAGGACTTGTCAACACTTTTATCCACTTTTCCCCAAACAAACCTTGATTTTAAGAGATTTTGGAGATTAAGAGAGATTTTAGGCAAAGGCAGAGAAGCGCGTTCCAAACGTAGCGCGAGCGGCAACTTGTCTTTCTCGCATGAAAATGCCGATTACTCAATGGTGGGCTGCATAAACTCGCCATGAACGCTGCGCAAACTTGCACTCATAATTTTGCGATCATCGCAGCAAAAAACGAAACGCAAGCTGAAGCTCGCGCTACGTTCGGTGGAGTTTGCATGCGTAAATTTGGACGCATTGATTTTTATTTATCGACCATGATTCAGTTTTTGATCGTAGGTTTTCACTGCTTAGCTCCTCCCAAATCTCGGCGCAAAATCTAAAACTTCAGCAGATTCACGAACAATTTATCAAAGCGTGCACTCCTGCTGATTCGAACGGCAACCGCTCATTCGCTCCGGATTCCGGCTCAACGCTATTTGGCTTCGCGCCGTCGAATCAACGCATGATCGGGTATCTCTTCATCAACTATCGTGCGCTTGAGACCGATTATGTCTGGGCCCACAAAAGTGATTCAACGAGATTTGCTGGAAATGTTAATGACCCAGCTTTGAATAACCTTTTCTTCGAAGATCTCGCGCCTCTTATCGATAATTATTTTTTCGCGACCCAAGGCAAGCACATCGTGGGAATTCCTGCCCATGAGTCCCAAACGATTTCAGCCAAAAAATTGAAGCACTTCAGCATTCGATTCTTTTATCCGTTCCTCATGGGCGAACGTGTCGCAATGCATATTTGCGTTGGCGCGAACGGATTTCAAGGAATGGAGCCTCCGCGCAATTTCATGGTCGAGGCATTTTGTTTTTCCGCGATACTGCCTCATACGTCGATTCAAAATGATCCGTTAATGGATGATGTCGGTAGAGCGCTCAACGGACTGAGTAGGCTGAGTTTTGACGGCACAGCCGCCGAGATTCAAGATCAAATGAAGGTTCACGTCTGGAAGGACATGCTAAAAAGTGATGCGCTAAGTGCCGCGCTTCAAACAGAATATGATGCAATGAAAGGCTGGCTGACCTTTCAAGTCGAGTTATTCTCTATCCCACAAACGTAGCGCGAGCTTTTAGCTTGCGTTTCGTTGGAAGCGTCGCACTGCCCCTTCACTCCCTCACTCTATCAATCACAAGTTGCAATAAGGCATCAAAAAATAAACGCAACCTGAAGCTCGCGCTACCTTTCTAAGTGATTCGGAACGAGCGCACCAATTACAAAAAGGACGAGCGCGAGTACTGACAGTTGATGTTTCATTGTCATTTGGAAATAAGGTTGTTAAGACTTTTTTTGTGCGGACCCTACCAGAGATATTCGAGTTCAATACCAAGCATGCTTCGCTGACTTTGCAGTGCGCTATAGCCGACGGAGCTTCGCTTCTCGAATGTGTAGCGTGCGTTGAGACTCAAACGATCGACTGGAGTCCACTCAAGGCCAGCCCCGGCCCGCCACAGAAATCCAGCGCCGGTTATCCCAGCAAATCCAACAACGGCCGGCTCGATCGCGAGAACATCAAGATTGTGCGCAGTGAATGTGTATGATAGTCCAGGCACTTTGATCAGATCATCTATCGCTGTAAACGTACTCGTGTGCACGAACGACTTCTGTCCGGTAGAGACGTTGATAACTTCGATCGTATGACTCGTCTCACTAAATCTTCGAAACGTTTGTGTGCCAAATTCAACCGATAGCTTGTGGTATGCGTTGAAGCGATAACCGACACTCATATCCACCTCGTTAAGCGCACGTCCGCTAATGTTATTCTCACCTGGAATCACGGTGAAGTGATTGCCTACGCCGAACGTGATGCCAGAACGATCGGCCTCCTGACCTGACGCTCGGTAATTTGCATTGTGCAAAATGGGTACGTGACTTAACTGCTGTTCCTCCCGAGCGTCGTCAAGACTTCTCGAACGTATCGGGCGGAAGGAGGGAATAATTGTCTCGATCTTCACGTAGTGATCGGTTGGCAGCTCCGCCATTTTCGCCTCCTGCAGCACTTCTAGAAGAGCAAACCGCCACAGCCGTTGGTAAACCGGCTCGAGCAGCTTGAGAAATTCCTCCTGCCTTTTCACGTTCATTGCGTCCGAAGCTTCATGTAGGTAGGTGGCACGAGGCGGTCTAAAAGTTTCATGTCCACCAAAGTTACAGCACGGAATCCTCCAAAACGTAGCGCGAGCTTTTAGCTTGCGATTCTTGCTTGAGAATGCTCACTGTTCAATGGTGCCTCCACCCTTAGAACTCGCCGCGAATGCTACCCAAACTTGGCACTCATAAATTTGTCGTGAGCTTTGCCAAAACATCCGCGTAAACCGAAAGCTCGCGCTACGTTTGGGAGGTTCGGTGCGTTCGTTACATTCGTGGCTTTTCTGCTTAAGTTTGTTCTTCTACTTTCGCACCTTCATTTGATTTTGTGAATGGCACCGACAATTGCATTGCAGGAATTCGACACCAAAAAGATTTTAAGCGACATCACCTCCGCGATGTCATTCGTCGAGGATCGTGTGATCAACCGAAAGGAAGTTGTCGAGCAGATCTTTCTGGCGCTGTTGCTCGGTGAGCATATCCTGATCGAAAGCAGGACGGGCGTCGGCAAAACGCTGCTCGCCGATCAGGTCTTCATGATGTTTGAAAATGCACGCGTGTTCAAAGTGCAGGCGAGCAAGGAACAGCAGCCCGACACCTACTTCGGCGGCCTTGACATCGAAGAGCTGAAGAAAGGCCGAATCATTCACAACACCGAAGGTTCGCTCGTCGAATCCGAATTTGGATTTATCGACGAGATCTTTGACGCGAACGATTACACGCTTCGTGCGCTGCTCGCAGTGCTCAACGAACGCGCCCTCATTCGCGGTGTGCAGCGCATGCATGCAAACATTCACACCGTGATCGCGGCGACAAATTACCTGCGCATAAGCGAAATCACCGAAGCCCTGCTCGATCGCTTTCTTTTTAAAGCGCTGATCGCTCCCGATAAAGAACCCTTCCAGCAATACCGGATTTCCCAGCAGTACTTGAAAAATCTGGGAGATCCGATCGAGCCGAAAAAGAAGATCGCTTATGCAGAGTTAAAATACGCGCACGATGTGATCAAGGGTTTGGTGAAAGGTCATGAGATTACCGTCGCGCCGGAGATTGCATATTTTATGAATCTCGTCATTCGTCATTACGAGATCCAGCAAAATAGAATGCTGCAGGAGCGCCCGCACGAGCAGCACACGAAAACCAAAGATTTTTATATCTCGCCGCGCACGCAGGCCAAAGCGCTCGATCTCATTCGTGCAATCGCCTTTTTACATGGTCGCGATCACGCCGAAAAGAGCGACCTCAAGGGTCTCCACTTTCTGCTCTGCACTTCCGGCATCACCGAGCAGCGCGCGCTCTTCACGAAGTCCTATGATACGCTTGAGAAGCATTATGTTGCAAGTGGCGCCTTTGAACAGTTGCAGACCATGCTCAATCTTGAAGATCTCCTCTCGAAATACAAACACGATCCGGCTCTGATGGAGCAGCCGTTAACGGAGCTTGGCAACATCGCCGCAAAGCGGTCGCTCATTCAATGGGCAAAAGAAACGGTAGGCATGGCCGATTCCACGCTCGGGCATAAGCGCCGAATGGTCGAAGGTTTCCTCGCAACAATGCATCCCGTCACCGACGATCTTAAAGTGCTCAAGAGCCATCTCGAAAAAGAATCGAGAGCACTCTTCGGACACACGGAGATACCGTTCGAGTAGAGTTGTACGTACTGGCATACTGAGCGGCGTGTAGCCCAATGAAGGATCTAACGGAATCTTGATGATAATTGGACTAAAGATTGTGGCTCGATCCCGACCAGAGTCGAACGCTTGCATTCTATGAGATCCTTCACTCCGCATTCATCACTGTTGCGATGAATGCTCCGTTCAGGTTGACGCTTAGCTTCGAAACGAAGGTTTTAGCCATTTCATCCTGAATGCACCGCGGCGCAGTGTTGGATCTTCGTTCACAGTCTGCATCGATCTTGACCGAAGCCGAAGATCCTTCGTCGCGCCACTTGCGGAGCCAACCAAAACTTTCGCGAACGCTCCTCAGGATGACTCGCTTGACAATTCGCACTTGAACTGTCCGAAATCCCACACCACCCTATCAATAAAGCCACCTCTCATCCGTCTTTCTACCAACACCGCATGACCAAAAGTCTTCTCGACGCTGTTCTTTCCTCGCATTGCACTTAAACCGGCTCTATGCGCATCGCAGTTTTCATCTCGTTCTTTGTTGCCCTTCAGGTTCTTGTAAATTTTTATATCGGCGTTCGCGGCTGGCAGGCGCTGGAATGGATGTCGAGCGTTCGGCCCTATTTCGCAGCGGCATGTGTGCTGCTGACCTTCTCCTACTTAGGCGGCGAGATCCTCGAACGGAAGGCACCGTCGTTCATCAGTGATGTACTCGTCTGGATGGGTGCGTTCTGGTTTGCCTTCATGATGTATTTTTTGATTGCGATCGTGGCGATCGATCTCGTACGGCTTGCACAATATTTCTTTCACTTCCTTCCTTCGCCGACTGCGGGGGATTATTTGAAGTTCAAGTCCTTCGGGGGCCTCGTTGTCTTTGGAATCGTTTCGATCGTGATTCTCTTCGGCAATTACAATGCGACGCACATTCACCTGACGCAACTTGAGATTTCCGTCGACAAACCAAATCCACACGATTCGCTTCGTATGGTCATGATGTCCGATATGCACCTCGGCACGATCATTTCGCGAGGTCGAATAACAAAAATGATCGATTCGGTCAATCGTCTCAAGCCAGATATTGTGCTGCTTGCCGGTGACGAGATCGATGGCAATCCGGGGCCCGTCATTAAAGCCAATCTCGGAGACTTTTTCGATTCGATCAAATCGACCTACGGCATCTATTCGATCACGGGCAATCACGAATACATCGGCGATGCAGAGACCTCGATCAATTATTTGAGCAAACACAATGTCACCTGGCTGCGCGACACTGCGATCGAAGTGGCAGGCGTCATGCTTGTCGGTCGCGAGGATCTGAGTATGCGGAAACCGGACGGGTCAAAGCGCTTGCCACTTGCAGAAATAATGAACCGCGTCGATCGTGCGAAGCCGATCATTATGATGGATCATCAGCCGTTCCATCTCGAAGAAGCCGAGCAGGCTGGAGTCGATCTGCAACTCTCGGGACACACACATCACGCACAGATGTGGCCCTTTAATTATATTACGCAGAAGATCTACGAAGTAAGCTGGGGCTACAAAATGCGAGGCAAGACTCACTATTATGTATCGTGCGGCGTCGGGACGTGGGGCCCTCCTGTGCGCATCGGAAGCTATTCCGAGATCGTCGAGATCACGATGCATTTCAACAATAGCGCAGCTGGCGCAACGCCAACGGTGGCACGCATTTGAAGGCTAATCTCCGATGATCACGAATTTCGCTGCCTTCGGATCGACGGTTACTCCATTATCGTTCATGCCAGTAACGACATAAAGATAGATCCCGCTCGGAAGCTGTTTGCCATTTTGGTCCTTCATGTCCCATTGCAGGCCGCCATTTTTCTCGCTTGTTTGCAGTTGACGAAGCACGTGCATATCGGTTGTGTAGATCGTTATTTGCGCGCTCGCAGTGAGCCCGCCGAACGTCAGCATCCCCAGTGAATTTTTTGCAGGATTCGGAAAGACAAAGACATGCTGCAAATCGGAACCGGTTAATGTCTCGCCCGCGCAATCCCCTATTCGGTCGAGCAGATCGTTCATCGTGTCATGAATGCCTTCGACGCAAAGCACAAATGGATTTCCGAGCGGCGCGATCGGCTCCGCAGGATCAAGCGTTATGAAGAGAGATAGTGTATCATTTGGATCGCGTTCGATCTTGATGATCCTGCCATAAGGCGTGATCGAATAATGTGAAGAATCAAGTCCATCACTTGCTGGCACATGAGTGAATGTGACATGGAGCTTAGACGTCCCCAGGAAAGTCCATCGAACAATAAAGAAATGATTAAACGACTGAACGCTGTCGATCATGAAACTGACCGGCGTCTGATCGAACGGTGAATTAAACGCATCGCGAAGTTCGGATGAAAGTACACGCAGGTGATGCATTCCCGGCCCAAGTGTCGTGCTCGGCGTCACGAACATTGTAGAATCCTGCTGCGGTACGATCGAGAAACAGGTGATCGAATCATCGATCACGATGGTGCCACCACTCACATACGCCTGAGAAATAGACTCGCTCGTGCGAAGGAGCAATCCCGAACGATTGAGTTGCACATTTATAATCGCGGGCGTCCAGTGGACATACCCACTCACCGAAAACGCCGGCAGCGATTCCACGATTTTTTTCGAGCTATCGATGCCGGTCACCGAATAGATATAGGTGCTTCCATTCGCAACCGATTTATCGGTGTAGGATCTCTGCGATGTGTTCGCGATCAAGTCAAAGGTATTACTTCCCGAATCAGCGCGCAGAACGTTGTAGCTTGATGCACCGGGAACAGCGCCCCAGTCAAGATCGACGGCCGAAATAGAACGTGGACTCACATCGAGCCCACCAGGCGTCGCTGTCCTCGATGTATAATCATCGTCGCGTTCGAAGAAGTGGACCGAATCGCCAGCGAAGAACCCGAACTCTGTCTTGCCATTCCGATCAAAATCGTGGGCGATCGCCCCGAATGTTGTGATCGAAACCGGATAATGCCAAACGCCGCGCATTTTCTGACTTATCGAATCGAACTCGAATAAATAGAAATTTGGAAAGAGCGAGATTGCAAGCATTTTGTTCGAGCGCCCCGTGACATTTGCGATCGCGCGCATGCTTGCAGGATAAAGCGGGTTGCTGTTCGGATCGCGAAGCGGCAGAAAGTTTTCGATAGTATTCAGGGTGAATTTTCCACCGCCCTGATTGAGAAATACTCTTAGCGTCCAATAATTGGGAGCATACTCGTTGTAGGGCGGAGCAAGAAGCGACGAGCGGTGATAGATGAAGGCCACATCGACTTTGCCGTCGCCATTAAAATCGCCGGTGGTGACCGTTGGCCATTGCTCGGCACCATCGTTAATATCGCCAAAGAGTTGACGGAAACCCGTCGCCGTGCTTCCGTCGCGCGCATAGATCGCAAGATCCGCATCGCCATCGACAATCGCTACCTCCTGCTTCCCAGTTTGAAGAAAATCGGCGGCTGCAGAGAACTGACTGCTATACGTATTCGCGGCCTCGTTCGGCGCCGGCGGCGAAGTGTTCGGCATCGTTCCAATCTTGGCAAATGTTGAGCCATTCCACTTGATCGCCTGGAGCACCTCGCTTGTATCGACACCAATGATCGCATCCTTGCCATCGCCATCGACATCCGCCAGTCCGCTCGCATAGAACGAGTTGGAACTGCTAACATCGCTCTGATAGATTACGTCGCCCAATAGACTATGCCCAGCGTTCTGCTCTAATACTCTCGCCACACCTCCATATTCGACCAACAGATCAGGTTTACCACTCCCTCTCAAATTGCCGATCGCTCGCGGAACACCCGGTCCGGCAGAGTCGGTCAGCACAAATTTGTTATGCGGACCATCGAACTGAAACATTTTTAGTGGGCCAGTTTCGTCGCCAACGGAATAAGTGCTCATGACGATCTGATCTCCCGGCGGAAGCGAAAGCACTGAATCGAGCACATACCCTCCCGGCAAAGCATAACTCTTTGCACTAAATCCACGCTCCGAAATCGCGTCACTCAGTATCGAAGCCACATGATCGACCGAACTCGTATCCCCCGATACATTTCTAAGCACAACATGCATTGTGATCGGGACGCCAGCGTATGCTTGCTGGGTCGTGATCATCAGAGAATGTTGATGGACAAAGCGGTCATCCGTCACGCTTGCGAACGCCCCATCGACATTCGGCTGATAATACACGGTGAAGTATGTTTCCTGATCGGTCGTCGCACGAATTTGCAGTGCGCGTTTTTCATTTAGATAGATTGTATCGACCGCAAACAGTCGAATGGTTGGCTTCTTACCAAGCAGTGTGATGGTGATTCGCTCCTCGGTCGAGCGCAGATCGCTGGATTGAATGGCAAGTCGAAGCGTATAAACTCCGGGAGCTAACCCATGTGTATCCCAATGCCCAAGTGTGTCGTTGCTGACCTGATTCTGTGACACATCGATCGGCTGCCAAACACTTTGATCGTTGAGGGACGCACCTGTGTGGTCCGGGTTCGCACCAGCAGCGAATGTCAGGGAATAATTCTGAAACAGTGACGAAATAGCGTAACCCATGATCGGGATCGTATCCCCGATATGAAATCCGTCATCGGTGTGTGGCGAAAGAATTTTGATCGCAGCCGTGCCAGCATATTTCAGCGCCGCGAATGCATCGACGCGCCCGTTCGCGGCAAAATGGTCGTAGCCTGGGTTGCTAACGTCATGCGCGCTTGATAGCAATATGGACCGCATCTCCGTGTTGGTGATCCCTGGGCGCGCGCTGAGGAGCAACGCCGCTGTTGCTGCAGCCACTGGCGAACTTAGACTGGTCCCCGAAAGCGACGCGTAGCTGCCTCCCGGTACCAAAGTCATCATATCAGATCCAGGCGCAACAAGGTCCATCCCTTCACTAAATTGCGTTAGCGGCCAGACGACATCACCTGAATCCGTTGCCCCCACCGATATGCATTCATCAAAATCGGATGGATAGTGCCGAGCATCGCCGCCCGCATTCCCACTCGAGGCGAAGACGAGGAGCCCTTTGCTGTTCGCGTAACGGATCGCGTCACGTTGCAGTAACGATGGCACCGCATCGCCAAATGAGAGATTGAGAATATTTACCCGATTATCCGCAGCATAGACAATTCCGGCTGCGATGTCGTCATCCTCCGCGTTGCCCGAAAAGTCGAAGGCGCGAATAGCGACAAGTTTGCACGTTGGCGCCACGCCGGAAATTCCATGGCCGTTATTTTGCTCGGCGCCTAATATTCCCGCAACTGCAGTTCCGTGCCCAAATTCGTCCTGTGGAATTGCATCGCGATGTGAGGCGTCGCCATAATTGAGTGTTTCCTGATCGACAAAATCGTATCCGATCACATCGTCGGCGAAGCCATTACCATCCTGATCGATTCCATCCAGATCACCATACACACTATCACCATGCGCGTCAAGTCGCTTTTCCGTCGAAGGCCAGGGGTCGAACAGACCGTTGTGATTAATATCTTCGGCCGTGTTGATCGCAAATTGATTCATTAGATCGGGATGCAGCCAATCGACGCCCGTATCGACAAATCCGATATGGACGGAGGAATCGCCTTTTGTTATTTGCCAGGCCTCGGGAGCGTGGATCGCTCGCAAATACCACTGCTTAGCATAAAGTGAATCGTTTGGAGTGACAACGGGAGATTCGACGTGATAAATGTAATTCGGTTCAGCGTATTCGATCCCGGCTATACCCTTCAATTGTGCTGACGCCTGCGTTGGATCAATGCCTTCATTGAGTGCGACCAAGACAATTCTATCCAGTCCAAATAGTGATTTATCTGGGAAACAGAGTCGATAATTCGTTGGCAGCTCGCTCGAGATCAACCTAAGCGCAGTAGCCAATCGTGCATCCGGATGTTGCGCGTCGACTCCAGCTGTGAATTTAACGATCAGTGCGTGTGCCTGCGATTTGTGGGAGGTTACGGATTGAGGGGTTTGCTTTTGAGCAAAAACAATGATGGGAACAAACACAACGCAAAAGAAGGCGAGAAGGAAACGTCTCATTCCTTCACGCTGCCAATAAGGTAATAGTCGGAGTATTTCCCCAAATCTGAAGGACATTTGTCCCATACGCTGTTTGGAATGCCGCGTTATAAAAATATCCCCGCATTTGTGCCAACACTAAACAATCGCAAGCTGAAGCTCGCGCTACATTTTGGGGTTAATCGTCGTTCGCGACTTGTTTCTCTGCGATGTCATCGATCGGTACAGGATAGTTACCAGTGAAGCATGCCGTGCAGTAGCCGATCGACTTACCTTCGCTGTTGACGTGCGGCACAGACTCCAGTAACCGGTCGATTGAAAGATATTCGAGCGAATCCACTCCGAGCGCTTCGCCGATCTCCTTCGCGTTGCAGCCATGCTGGTTTGCGATAAGCTCTCCCTTGCTCGGAAAATCCATTCCGTATTTGCAGGGATGTGTGATCGGCGGCGAGGTAATGCGCAAATGCACTTCTTTAGGTTCGGCCTCGCGAATAAGCTTTACCAGCGACCGTGATGTTGTACCGCGAACGATCGAATCATCGATCACAACTACACGCCTGTCTTTCAATACGCCCTTGACCGTATTGAATTTCACCTTCACTTTCATCTCCCGATTATCCTGACCGGGCTGAATGAATGTGCGGCCGACATAGTGCGAGCGAATCAGGCCGATTTGATACTTTGTAGCATTGCCCATCTTCTGATTCTCGCTGGCATAGCCAAGCGTCGCGGTGTTGCTCGAATCGGGAACGTTGATGACGGTGACCTTGCGGCCAGGTTCTGGTTGTACGGGGCTTTCATGCGCAAGTTTCTTGCCAAGTTTGCGGCGAACGCGGTCGACGTTCTCTTCGAATATCTTTGAATCGGGTCTCGAAAAATATATATATTCGAAAATACAATGGGTCGGTACCGGCGGATCGTCGACGATCGTGACTGAGCGGATCTCGCCAGTCGCCACCGTATGCGCATCGATGATCACGATCTCGTTGGGCTTTACATCGCGAATATATTCGGCACCAATGATATCGAACGCGCAGGTCTCACTGGCAACGATATAAGCCCACGCTCCATCGGCGCGCTTTAGCCTGCCGATCGCAAGCGGACGAATTCCATTCGGATCGCGCGCCGCAATGAGCGATGTATCGGACATCATCGCGAGCGAATAAGCGCCGCGCACAGTGCGAAGTGCATCCTGGATCTGACCGATCTGATCGCCCGCATTCGAGCGCGCGATGAGATGGAGGATAATTTCGCTGTCGGTCGTGGTCTGGAAGATGGTCCCCTTTTGCTTCAGGTCTTCACGCAGCACCCGTGTGTTCGTCAGGTTGCCGTTATGCGCAAGTCCAAAATTTCCTTCGCGATAGTTCATGAAGAAGGGCTGAATATTTTCGAGTTTGCCGCTGGCGCCCGTCGTCGAATAGCGATTATGCGCGAGCGCAACATCGCCGGCAAGCGTGCGTGTCAAAAGCCCTGGCTCCTTGAATACTTCGAGTACGAGTCCGTTGTTGCGATGGATCGCAAACTTTCTTGCCGGACCGTGACCATTCGTTTCCGTCCGCCCAACCAGTATTCCGGCCGCTTCCTGACCGCGATGCTGCAACGAATGCAGCGCGTAGTAAGCGTTAACCGCAGCCTCCGGATGATTGAAAATTCCAACAACGCCGCAATGACATCGCGGCCGGTCGAAATCTTCGAGTGGATCGGCGGTGAGGGTATCAGAAATCTCGGCGGGCATGCCGAGATTGACCGAATAGACGGGCCTGCTGCTTTCGTCGTACATGATGGGCTCCAATTCTTGTATCCCGAAACAATCAAGATGCATTCTGCAATCTCGACGCCCACCAAACAGAACTTCTCGAAGAGAAATCCCCACACGTTTCGCGTGCATCAGCAAACGAAGCGCGAGCGTTAGCAAACGTAGCGCGAGCTTCAGCTTGCGAGGCTATCGGGGTGTGTATTTGATTTCAAAAAAGCGTTGGACGGCCGCGTTGGGGCGTTCAATCCCGAAACGTACCCCAAACCCATGCTTCCTCATGGGCTAACCACGGACGACCGCGCTGCGGCGGCCAATCGCCGCAACGTTCGCCACGCGATTTTTCCTGAGCGGCCCAGCATATAGACGCCAGCTACAATGCGTACCTACGCCACAACGCCGCCGCCGACCGAGGATCGGACTCCCCTCATCCTCAACCCTTCTGCCAAATTTTCTTCACTGACGTTCGTCAGCAAAAGAAATTTAGTAGAAAGGAGATTTCATTTAAATAAAAAAATCCTCAAAGTACCTCTCCCAATTCCTCAAAAATGGGAGAGGGATTTAGGGAGAGGGTGGCCGGGCAAGGATGAAGTTTGAATTATGAAGTATGATGGATATAGCCTCGTTCGGAGCGACCATGCAAACGAATGGTAAGATTCTTCGTCACGCGAGGCACTGAGGCAAAACGAAGCTAACCGGACGCTTCGTCAGAATGACTGTTCTAATACGTCGTTCTTGTCGACACAGATTGCATCCTCCCAACCTTCAAATGTATCCCCAACGTCGTAGTGCCTTCCTGCATAACCAAGAGGGAGAATGACGCTTGGCTATGACTCGCACAATTCGTCCTCTCCGTCTGTTACTCCTCATCACAATTTTCAGGACGAGTTGGCACAAGAAGAGGAGATCTTAGGGAAAGCATACGATGCGCGCTTGATGCGGCGCATTATGAAATATTTGCAGCCGTACAAGTGGCAGGTGATCGGCGCTGTTGTCATTACGATCCTAATGTCAGCACTTGGTCCGCTTCGCCCCTATCTCATCAAGCTTGCGATCGACGATCACATTCTTAAGAACGATACGCCCGGCCTTATTCAGATCGTTGGACTGCTGATCGGTACCGTGATCTCTCAGGCGCTCGCACAATATTTTCAAGCTATCGTCACGCAATGGATCGGTCAGCAGACGATCTATGATCTTCGACGCGAGGTGATGGATAAACTCCAATCGCTCGCGCTTCGTTATTTCGATCGCAACCCTATCGGCCGCATCGTCACGCGCATTACCACGGACGTCGAAGTTCTCAACGAGCTTTTTAGCTCGGGCATCATCATGATCTTCGCGGATGTCTTCGTGCTCGTCTGGATCTTCGTGTTCATGTTCCTGACAGCCTGGAAACTTGCGGTGATCGTTTCGCTCATATTGCCGCTGCTCCTCATCGCAACTTCGATCTTTCGCAAAAAAGCGCGCGAATCCTATCGAACGATACGTGTGCTCATTGCGAAGATTAATGCCTTCCTGAACGAGCACGTTTCGGGGATGATCACCGTGCAATTATTCGGACGCGAATCGGCATCGCTCAAGGAATTCGAGGAAATCAACCGTAACCATGCAGCCGCGAATATCAAGTCGGTGCTTTATTATGCGCTTTTTTATCCTGGCGTCGAACTGCTAAGCTCGATCGCATACGGTCTCATCATCTGGTTTGGCGGCTCGCTCGTGCTCGGCACATCCTTCAGCGGCAATCACTCACTGCTTACGATCGGTACGCTAATCGCCTTTATACAATTCACCGAGCAATTTTTTCGGCCCATACGCGATCTTGCAGATAAATATAATATTCTGCAGGGAGCAATGGCATCTTCGGAACGGCTCTTTACTCTACTTGACGATCAGACATTCATCCCGGTATTGGCGCATGCGAAGGTATTTGAAGACGTGCGCGGCGAGATCGAGTTCAAGAATGTCTGGTTCGCATATAACGATGAAGATTTTGTACTGAAGGATATTTCGTTTACTGTAAAGCCCGGCGAGACGCTCGCGTTTGTTGGCGCGACGGGCGCCGGCAAATCCTCGATCACAAATCTTATCACTCGTCTGTACGAATTTCAGCGGGGGACGATCCTGGTCGATGGCGTGGATATCCGAACCGTCGAACCGGAATCGTTGCGGCGGCATATTGCGATCGTTTTGCAGGATGTGTTTTTGTTCAGCGGCGATGTCGAATCGAATATCACGCTCGGCAACGAACGGATCACTTCGATGGCTGCGCGCCGCGCCTCCGAGATCGTCGGTGCAGACGAATTCGTCAAGCGCCTGCCTGAGGGCTATGCATCGCACGTGAAAGAACGCGGCGCGATCTTATCCGTAGGCCAAAAGCAATTGATCTCCTTCGCACGGGCACTCGCGCACGATCCGAGCATCCTCATTCTCGACGAAGCAACATCGAGCATCGATACGGAATCGGAAATATTAATACAACACGCGATCGAAAAACTTCTCAAAGGCCGAACCTCGATCGTGATCGCACACCGGCTTTCGACAATTCAAAAAGCCGACAAGATCATCGTGCTCCACAAAGGCGAAATCCGCGAACAAGGCACCCACGCAGAGTTACTAACCCAAAATGGAATCTACCGAACGCTCTACGAACTCCAATACAAAGAGCAGGAGAACATCGAGCGGCAGGTGGCTTAGGGGGTGACCCTATATCCCATCATCAATTCTCGTATCGGAGATTCAGTTTGTTGTTGTCATTTCCGCGAAGGCGGGAAGTGCTTGATAATCTTAACTGTGTGTCGTGAAGCGCCTGCTTCGCGACTCTGACTCTTCCAAATGACGAAAGAATGAAGCGCTGAGACCTGAGGCGCCGATATATCTCGTTGCAATGCGCCGCAGCGCGGCCGACCATGAATAGCCCCACGCTTGCGCGGACGTCGGTGTTTGGTGTAATGGCAACATTCGTGTTGTCCATCGCACTAACAATGGAGAATTCCGACGGATAGTCGAATGAAAGCTCGAAAAGCGACGAATAGGAGGCGACAACATAATCTTTACCCCAGCCGACCGTCGGGATCACATATATCCCGTCCGATGTCGCTGGATTTCTTGAAAGCTCATAGACAGAAAGATCGGCATCATCCGACCATACGCGAACGGCCTTGTTCTCGACAACTCCGCTCGTCTTCGCCACCGCATCAACTGGGGCCCGCTGTACCGCCATCAATAACGAGAACGCAAGAAAAAGGACTTGTTTCATCAAACCGAAGGATTTTTGACCTGACAAGGAACACAACTCTCTTAATAACCCATGAGACCGAAATTGCTTACATTTGATGGCGTTCGGTTCTCGGTGTCTGCGATGCGGTGTCCGGGAGGGACGTAAAGTGAGCGACTCGCCAGTCCTTGTCCGGCTTCTTGCCCATCGGGAGGATGGAACCCCTCAATCCCAACCCTTCTCCCATTCGCCCAACGAATGGGAGAGGGATTTAGGGTGAGGGTCCTTGGGCAAGGATGAAGTAAAAGGATGAAGGCTGAATGGAAAATGGCCGATAACATTGTGGCATGTCCTTCACGAGCGGAGTTTTTCATTTATCAGTGGGTCATTGATGGTTCACTGGAGCCTTGAAGTTGCCTCGAAAAGGAAATCCGGGCGGTGGCTGGTCGCCGTGGGCTTTGGCGTTAGGATATAGAAGTTATTTATGTTGAAAGTTCCGGACTCGAAATAATTTGGTTCGACTTCCCAAGCTGTCCGGAAGGAAAGAGTTGGGGAAAGTGAACGACAAACTGTGGAGTCAAGCGCCGCCTTGACTCTCTCTCGGTTTGGTGAAATCTTGACGGTCGACCAGTCAATCATACTTCAGAATTCAAACTTCATACTTGCCCGATCAGGGTCAGGGAAGGCGGCGCTTCCCTGCACACGGGAAAGAGTGGGGGCAACCGAAATCTTTACTGTGTGGAGTCAAGCGCCGCCTTGACTCGCTCTCGGTTTGGTGAAGTCTTGGCGGTCGACCGGTCAATCATACTTCATAATTCAAACTTCATCCTTGCCCGATCAGGGTCAAGGAAGGCGGCGCTTCCCTGCACACGGGGAGAAGTTGTGCCAACCGAAATCTCTGTGTGGAGTCGAGCGCTGCTTGACTCTGGTTCGGTTACGTGAATGTTGGTCGTCGACCGTTATGTTTGGGCGATCGAGTTGTAAGACCCTTCGTTGGCCTCAGGATGACTCCTTCCAATCGGAATGACTCGTTGCGATCAGGATGACTTGTTCCGATCATGGTTTATAAATCAAACTTCACACTTGCCCGATCCGGGGTCAGAGAAGGCGTCGCATGCATTCTCGGGCAGTGTTTACTCCAGTCAGCCTAAAATGGTTGGCTCATGCATTTTCGGACGAACTAAAGGAAGAGAGTCCGAGTTCTTGGCGCACTCTTTTCAATGATCGAGGTAAGCAGCTATAAGTAATCAGCGATGATGACCGACCCTAATTCCGAGGACCGCTCTACGCTCGGAGGGAGCACTGATTCTGGCGACCGGGCGGACGAACCTGGCGTACGCCGAGATTCGGGTTTTACACGCGCCAAGCACGCCCTCTTTGGCGCACCGAGAAATCTTCGGGATCCACACGTCTTCCACAGCATTTCGCTGATTGCGTTTCTGGCATGGGTTGGTCTTGGTGCCGATGGACTTTCCTCGTCAGCCTATGGTCCGGATGAATCGTTTCGCGCGCTTGGTACGCACACCTATCTTGCGGTCGGTCTCGCGCTCGCTACGGCGTTCACGGTCTTTATTATCTCCTACGCCTATAGCCGCGTCATCGAGCACTTTCCATACGGAGGTGGCGGATATGTGGTTGCGACGCGTTTGTTGGGTCCGAAGTTCGGCGTAGTTTCTGGAAGTGCGCTTTTGGTTGATTATGTGCTAACGATCGCGGTATCGATCGCGAGCGGCGCCGATCAGGTGTTCAGCGTTCTTCCTCGAGAATATTTCCACTACAAGCTATTCGTGGTTTGTGGCGTGATCCTGTTCCTGACGTTGCTGAATTTGCGAGGGGTCAAGGAGTCGGTGAAGGTGCTCACCCCGATCTTTCTGTTGTTTTTATTGATGCATGCCATCCTGATCATTGGCGGCATCGGTACGCGTGCGACGGAGATCACGCCGGTGGTGCATGAGGTTGGTCACGGGTTCAAGATGGGCTTTGCCGTGCTTGGGTTTGCTGGGTTGCTGCGAATTTTCGTTCGTGCTTATTCGATGGGCGCGGGTACGTATACGGGGATCGAGGCGGTTTCGAATGGTCTGTCGATCATGCGAGAGCCGAAGATCCAGACGGGTAAGCGTACGATGCTCCTGATGGCGATCTCGCTCGCGATCACGGCGGGGGGTATTATGGTGCTGTACCTGCTCTTTCATGTGGTTCCCTCGGAAGGCAAAACGATGAACGCCGTGCTTCTCGAAAATTTCGCAGCGACGTGGACACTTGCGGGAATGCCGATCGGGAAGTGGTTCATCGTAGTGACGCTGGGCTCGGAGGCGGCGCTGCTCTTCGTAGCCGCGCAGGCGGGCTTCATCGATGGTCCGAGAGTGATGGCAAATATGGCGAACGATAGCTGGATGCCCCACCGCTTCAACTCGCTCTCCGATCGACTGACGATGCAGAATGGAGTGCTAATAATCTGCGTCGCATCAATCCTAACTCTAATATATACCGGCGGGGATACCAGCACGCTAGTACTAATGTATTCGATCAACGTCTTTTTGACGTTTTCTTTGTCGGAGACGGGCATGGTTCGGTACTGGTTTCAGAACCGTCGGAAGTACAAGGACTGGTACCGCAAGATCGTTATCCATCTTATTGGCCTCACGCTTTGCCTCTCTATTCTCGTTGTTAATATTCTCGAGAAATTCACGGAGGGCGGCTGGATCACCCTTCTTATCACTTCGGCCTTGATTGGCTTGTGCTTGTTGATCAAGAAGCATTACCTGACCGTCAAGCGCCACTTGACGCGTCTCGACGAAGTACTCGACAACATCCCAACGACCGAACAGCTCTCCATCCCACAGCTCGATCGCTCCCAACCGACTGCCGTCATCATGGTGGGCGGTTACGGCGGCCTCGGCATTCACACGCTGCTCAACATCATAAAACTTTTCCCGAAACATTTCAAGAACTTCATCTTCGTATCGGTCGGCGTGCTTGATTCCGTCAAGCTGAAGGGCGCGGAAGAAGTCGAGGTGATGCGCGAAGAGACCGCGCAATCGTTGCAACGATACGTCGATCTTACACAACGGTTGGGCATCGCATCGGCCTATGAGGTTTCGATCGGCACCGAGGTCGTCAGCGAAGCGGAAAAGGTGTGCAATCATGTTGCACGCGCCTATCCGCGAGCCGTTTTCTTCGCATCGAAGCTCGTCTTCCAAAAGGAGCGTTGGTATCAGCGATTACTGCATAACGAAACCGCCTACCAGATCCAGCGCCGACTCCAGTTCGATGGTCACACCGTCATGGTGCTGCCGGTACGCGTCTACGACGTCGACAAATAATCTTCGGAATAGTCTTTCGTTCGGAAGTATCGTGACGCCCAGCGATGCAATCGTTATATTGCACCGAAATAATGGGGGACGGTTTTATTCAGGACGCATAATCTCAACAGATGGCTGCTGACGAACAAGACGAGGAGCAATCGTCGCACTCGTTTTCCTCGAAGATGAAACGATCGCTTTTTGGTGCGCCAAAGAGCTTGCAGGATCCTCACGTCTTTCATAGCATTTCCCTCATTGCATTTCTAGCGTGGGTCGGACTGGGTGCCGACGGCCTTTCCTCGTCGGCCTACGGACCCGACGAATCCTTTCGCGCCCTCGGCTCGCATACGTATCTCGCGATCGGACTTGCCTGCGCGACTGCGTTCACAGTCTTCATCATCAGCTATTCTTACAGCCGCGTCATCGAGCATTTTCCCTCGGGCGGCGGCGGATATCTTGTCGCGACAAAACTCCTCGGTCCGAAATATGGTGTGATCTCGGGCAGTGCATTGCTCGTCGATTACGTTTTGACGATCGCGGTTTCGATCGCAAGCGGCGCCGATCAGGTCTTTAGCGTCCTTCCGCAGCACATGCTCCATTATAAATTGATCGCCGTATGTATCGTGATCGGGCTGCTTACGATGCTGAATTTGCGAGGCGTAAAAGAGTCGGTCAAAATTCTTACGCCGATCTTTTTGCTTTTCCTCCTTTTGCACGCGATTCTGATCATCGGCGGCATCTCGACGAACGCCGTCGAAGCGGGGCCGGTCATTCATGAAGTTCGAACCGGATTTCATACTGGCCTGCAAACTCTTGGATTTTTCGGGTTGCTGGTAATTTTCTTGCGCGCATATTCGATGGGCGCCGGCACCTACACCGGCATCGAAGCAGTATCGAACGGCCTGGCAATCATGCGCGAACCTAAAGTAGAGACGGGCAAGAAGACGATGATGCTGATGGCGATCTCGCTCGCGATCACGGCGGGCGGCATCATGGTCTGTTACTTACTCTTTCACGTGATTCCTGCCGCGGGCAAAACAATGAACGCCGTCCTGCTCGAAAATTTCGCTTCGACGTGGGTTGTCGCCGGACTTCCGGTCGGCAAGTGGTTCATCGTCCTCACGCTTGGCTCGGAGGCGGCACTGCTCTTCGTGGCGGCGCAGGCGGGCTTCATTGACGGGCCACGTGTCATGGCGAACATGGCGAGCGATAGCTGGATGCCCCATCGATTCAACTCGCTCTCCGATCGCCTCACGATGCAGAACGGAGTTTTGATCATAAGCGTAGCATCGATCCTAACATTGATCTATACCGGAGGAAATACCAGCGTACTTGTCCTCATGTATAGTATCAATGTATTTGTTACCTTTTCCTTGTCGCAGGCGGGCATGACGCGGTTCTGGTGGCGCGATCGGCATCTGCATCCGACGTGGTGGCGCAAGATCTTTATTCATATCGTCGGGCTTGTGATGTGCGTCTCGATCCTGGTGATAAATATTCTTGAGAAGTTCACCGAAGGCGGATGGATCACGCTTCTCATCACGGTGATCCTGATCTCGATGTGTCTTGCGATCAAAAACCATTACCTCAAAGTACGCGAACACCTCAAACGACTCGATGAGGTACTCGACGACATCCCGACGACCGACCGCGGTCCATTGCCGGTGCTCACGCCTGCCCAACCTGCCGCAGTCATCCTCGTTGGTGGTTATGGCGGACTCGGAATTCACACCTTGCTCAATATCATCAAACTCTTTCCAGGTCATTTCAAGAATTTTATATTTATCTCCGTTGGCGTGGTCGATTCGGTAAATTTGAAAGGCGCTGCGGAAGTCGAAGTGATGCGCGATGAGACCGAGACTTCGCTCAAGCGATACGTAGAGCTAACGCAACGTCTCGGAATGGCCGCCGATTATCGGGTCTCGGTCGGAACAGAGGTCGTCGATGAAGCGGAAAAATTATGCAAACGCCTTGCACGAGAATTTCCACGCGCCGTTTTCTTTGCATCGAAACTCGTCTTTCAAAAAGAGCAGTGGTTTCAACGCCTGCTTCATAACGAGACCGCAAATCAGATCCAGCGCCGATTGCAGTTCGATGGATTTACGGTGATGGTAATGCCGGTGCGTGTATTTTCGGGTGACAAATCGACCTGGTCGAAGCCGCTTGCGTTCTTAAAAAATAGAAAGAAAGAACTACAATGAGTATGCGGGAAAGCGCGAAAAAGCGCGTTGCGGTTATTTTATCAGGCTGCGGATATCTTGATGGCTCAGAGATTCGAGAAGCCGTCGCCATTCTTTGGGCGCTTGATAAACATGGCGCAGAGGCCCATTGCTTTGCTCCCGACGCCGACCAGTTTGACGTTGTCGATCATCTGACAGGCAAACCCGTTGCCGGCGAATCCCGAAACATGCTTAGGGAGTCGGCTCGAATTGCTCGAGGCGATATTCAATCGCTTGCCGAATTGCACGTCGAAGATTTTGTGGCGATCGTCATGCCCGGCGGGTTTGGAGCAGCGAAAAATCTTAGCTCGTTCGCACGCGAAGGCGCCGGAGGCAGCCTTCGCAGCGAATTAGCAACCATTTTACAAAATGCGCACGCCGCCGAAAAGCCGATTGGCGCCGCCTGCATTGCCCCGGCGGTACTCGCGATCGCGCTTAAAGGCGAAGGTCTCACGCTTACCGTTGGTGAAGCAGGTACGGAGTCGGTAGAGATCGAAAAACTCGGACATCGTCACGTCGTCCGCGCAGTCGTTGCCGAACTCCTCGACAGCACCCACCACATCGTCACAACGCCGGCCTACATGTACGGCAAAGCACCGCTGCATGAAGTATTCGAAGGCATCGAACTAATGATCCGAAAAGTCCTGGAGCTGACCGAAAAATAGAAAAAGCGTCATGGCGGGTTTTTTTTGGCGCAAGCGTATGTGAGGTACGCTTTAGCTTGCCCCATCGAATCTTCACATGTGGAGCCAACTGGATCAAGTGATGAGCCGTGAACAGCGGAGTACTGAGGCGGAAAGTCATTGGGACAAGCTAAAGCGTGTCCCATATTTTTTTAGCAGTCGCTTCACGACGCGTCCTCCAAAGTGACGCAAGCAGATGTGGGGCACGCTTTAGCTTGCTCCTTCAAAGCCTACGCCCAGGATTTCCGCATTGTCAAAACGTCATGCCCGCTGTCAAAAACTTACCCAACCTCTTGTTCGCAGGAGAGTTTTATTTTAAACTCGGCGGATGAAAGTGCGTATGCTAAAGAAATGCTAAACCAGCATTGACAATCGGAGAGCAGCCTCTGCCCTCACCAACCAGCACCGATCAATAAAATCTCCTCTCCTGCGAAGGAGAGATTAGGTGAAGTTTCTTAAACGGTAGTGAAATGTCACACTCGAAGAAAATCACTCGCGGAGGCTGAAACGTGCTGCGTTCGTGCGAAAGATTGTGACCGAAACCCAATTTGCGCTGAATCTCGATAATCCTACGTTTCCGTTGTAACCTTTGCCTCTTAGAAGAGTTATCTATTTGTGTTGTGTCGATCCTTACGCATGAAAATCAGATCAAGCATCCTTCCGGCACTTGTGCTGGCCTGTTCGCTGCAGTTTTTTCTTTGCCTTGCTTCGCAGGCGCAGACGACTTCAGAATTTACCCAAAGTTCGCAGGTGATTCGCGCGAGGTCGCTTTCGACGCGCGATTTCTGGCTCACCATGAATCAGATCGCACCTACCGGTAATGCGCAGTACTACATGATCTATGTTACCGCTTCGGATTCGACCACGGTCAACATTCAGGTTTGGAATGGAGCAGCGCAATCGTTTTTTATTCGTAAGGATTCGGTAGTCGCCTTCCAGGTGCCCGCCGCGTGGGAAGTGACATCGAGTGGAGTTGTGGAGAACAAAGGCATTCATCCGACACGTGCGTCACTGCGAATACATCGCAAGTAGATACACTCATCGTGACAAATCCTTCAGCTCAACCGCTCACCATTGATTCGATCCTCTTTAGCGATAGCCACTTCCGATATACAGGTTTGCTGAAGGCGATCATACCACCGCAATCTACGCGGAAGATTTTTTACTCGTTCACGCCAACGGCTGCAGGCCCATACCGGGCGAAGGCCGAACTGCTGTCGAATACATTCGGCACCGAGTATGTGAGCGTCAGTGCATGCACGATACCGGCAAAGGCAGGAGTGACCATTGGGGATCGTATGAGTGCATCAAGCGCGCAGACCGAGCTTTTCCCTGCACATCCCAATCCGTCGAATAGCACAACCAATCATGACATCATTCTCACGATCGGACTGCGCGAGAGGGCTGCGATATCGCTGATCATTTATGATCTTCTCGGTCGTGAATGTATCGTCGTTTCGCGCGATCCCTCACATCCAAAGGGCCTCACGGACTTTCACGTCGATGCAAGCAAATTGGACCCGGGCAGCTACGTTTATCGGCTCTAATCCTTAGGTGAGGTTCGTAGCGGTAAACTCGTGATCTCAAAGTAACGTGAAAAAGTCGGGGTCGCGAATCAGGCGCTTCACGTCACAGAGTAAAGTGTGTGCTGAATTCTCAACTGTGTGTCACGAAGGGCCCCCTTCGTGATCCGATTCCACAATCAAATCTTTCGTCCTTGTCATTGAGCGATGAAGCTGACGCGTTATCTTTGTGCGCAGAATTGCTTATCAAAGCTGTGAAGATATGAAGATCGGAATTTTAGGTACGGGCGAAGTTGGTAAGGCGCTCGCGAAGGGGTTTTTGGGGATCGGATACGAGGTGATGATCGGGACGCGTGATCCGAAGAGTGAAAAAGCTGCGGCGGTTTTGAGCGCCGTGCCTGGCGTTCAGGCTGGTTCGTTCAGCGAAGCTGCAGCGTTTGGAGAGATGGCTGCGCTCTGCACATTGTGGTCGGGCACCGAGGCGGCGATCAACGCTGCGGATCAGAAGAATCTTGCGGGCAAGCTGGTGATCGATGTCACCAATCCGCTCGTCTTCCCGCTCAACGCGCCGCCTTCACTTGCGCTTGGTCATACCGATTCGGGCGGCGAACAGGTGCAGCGATGGCTACCGGATTCAAAAGTGGTGAAGGCCTTCAACATTGTCGGAAATCCTGACATGGTGAATCCTGAGTTCGAAGGCGGGCCGCCCGATATGTTCATCGGCGGAAATGATGCCGCCGCAAAAACAAAAGTGACAGAGATCCTTACGGCTTTTGGCTGGAACACCACCGACCTTGGCGGAATTGAAACTGCACGATTGCTCGAACCGCTCTGCATCCTCTGGGTATACTATGGGATCAAAACCGGCGGCTGGCGCCACGCGATCAAGATGCTAAAGAAGTAGAGTTACTGCATCGGGGTAATCGCTTCAGAAAGATGGTTGAAGTGTTCGAGAAGCATAGCGATGGGCTACTCATCGTAGTGATATTTGCAACTCACGATAACGATTTCCTCATCGCTTACCTCGTAAACCAGTCGATGTTCGTCAGTGATTCGACGCGACCAAAGTCCATGTAACTTGTGAGGGAGTGCCTCTCTGGCTTGCCCGTACCTTCAAACGGCGTGCGATCGATCTCTCGAATCAGCGCGGCAATTCTGCGAAACATTTTTTTCTCGAGGTCGGACCACTCCGTGAATTCTTCAAGCGACCGGCTCACGAAGGTCACTCTGCGCTTCATTCAAGCCGTTTGGGGTCAATCGTCGTCATGGCCGTTACGTAGATCTTCAACGGGCTCCAGAAGCCGTTTGCGATTTGCTGCGCTGCTCAGCAGATAATCCGTCTCATCCTGCTCGTAGCTCACGATCTCGATCTGCTTGTGCGCAAAAAGTGATTTCAGCCTTTCCATAAAACTGAGTTCGAGGTGGTCGGCAGCAAGTTTGAATAAGTGTCATCATTGATTTCTCTATGAGAATTCTACAAAAGCTACCGTAAAAGAGTTTTCGAACACGCGCTGGCGTAACTTTGCGCTTACAAATTACCACGATCCGTACGAACTCAACTCTCGGCATGTCCCCATCCGTTCGTTCTGTCGCAAAAGCTGCGGGTATCTACGCCTCGTTTGCCGCACTCATTTATTGGCCAGTACTTTTTGGTCTTCGATTTTTCTGGGAAGATTTTACGAATCAGGAATATCCGATTCGCGATTTTGCATTTACATCCATTCGCTGGCTGCATCACATTCCGCTCTGGAATCCTTACTCATGGGCTTGGGCTTCCTTCAGCGCGGATCCGCAATCTGCGATGTGGTATCCGGGCAATTTGTTGGAAATACTTGTAACGCGCTTTCTCGTTCCGACGGCACAGCACTTACCGGTACTTGTGCCGGAGATCTTTGGCATCCTTCATCTTCCGCTCGGTGCGCTCGGATGTTTCGTGCTTGCGCGTCATCGGTACAAGCTCGATTTTTTTCCTGCGCTGCTGGTTGGATTTCTTTGGGGATTCGGCGTGCGCATGGTTGCCGAGCAAAATCATCCAATGACCGTCGAGCAGTGGCTTTGGCTACCGTGGTGCGCATATTTTATGCTTCGCTCCATCGAGCATTGGCGCTTGGTGTTCGCGTTTGCGCTGGTGCTTGGTACGAGCTTCCTGCTCGGTCAGCCGCAGATTTCGCTCTTTAATTGCACCTTCCTTGGATGCTGGCTGATCTATGAACTATGGCTGCGCTGGAAATCCTCCGAGCGCCTGGCTGCAGTTCTTCGCTCGGCAGCCATTGTAGCCGTTGGCTTTGCGCTCGCCGCTTCGATAAGCGCGGTCCAATATCTTTCGTCGATCGGACTCTCAAAGGCAAGTTCTCGAGCGCACCTAACATTTCAGGAAGCCGGAAACGGGTCGATCACGTTTGGTCATCTTGTCAATTTTTTCGTACCTCGCATTCTTGGTGAATATCCAAGCGAAGAGATCGGCGGACATTCGATGATCGGTGGTGACCAATTTTATTGGGAGTCCGCATTTTCGTGGACGGTGCTCGGCGAACTACTAACGATCTATGCATTCTGGCGGCTATGGAAAAAACGGCGGGAGCAGAATGCGCCGCACACCCGCGAACTCTTCTTCTTTTCCTACTTTGGCATATTCGCTTTGCTCTTCGGACTTGGCTATCATCTCGGGTTTCAATGGATCTTCTGGAAGTTTGTACCCCTCTTCGATCGTATCCGCGCGCCTTCGCGAATGCTCATGTATCTGACATTTGGCGGCGCGCTCTACGCGGGCATCGGTATGCAGCTACTGATAGAAGAGGCCGAATCCCGTGCTCGCACGGCGCGATTCTTTGCAAAGGCGCTTATTCCATTTATCGTATTCGGTGTGCTCGGGACGCTTGGTGTCTTTAGTCTTTTCGTATCTGAGGATCGGGGCGCAGTCTGGCAGCTCTCACTTCCAACGCTCATCGTATCCGTTCTGGTATTGCTATTTCTGCGTACAGTCCGTAAGGAAGAAAAAAGAAATCGTCAGATCGCATTCATCGGTGTTCTCGTGCTTGTCGAGCTTTTTTATAATGGGATCACGTGGCACCGTAACAGTGTCGACCCACAACAGTTATTCGAGAATGCAGAACGCTCGAAGGCTGGAAAATTTGCGAGTCAAAACTGGAAAAACACTACAACAAAATTGCTTGCCGCGCATGGCGATAGCAGCGATATCGTCCGCAACGCTGGAATGTATTTTCGCGCACCGATTGAAACGGCGGGTGATTCGATCTCCATGAGACTTCGCAATCCGATGCGGCTCAATCGGTCAATGGTGCCCGGGACAGATCTACTTCTCGATTGGAAGATCATGGGAGTCTCCGCGATATTCGATACGATCCATGGTCCTCAAATAACTACTGTAGGAGGAGCGCTTCCCTTTCTCAAGCTTTATGATCGATGGGTGCCAGGTGCGAGTGACTCGGTCACATCGAAGATCCTCGACAGTAATTTCGACTATCGAACGACCGCCATCATTGAGGGAGCGAACACTTCGTCGGTGGATACCAGCAGCCGTTCGACGGATAGCATTACTTCCAGCCACATTGCAGAGGACAGCATTACGTGCACAGTCAGCACCACCAAGCCCTCGATGCTTCTTGTCAACGACCTATATTATAAGCGTTGGATCGCGACGGTAGATGGGAAGCAAGTACCTATCCTGCGTGCATTCTCCGCGCTGCGAGCGGTTCCGATCGAGCGTGCGGGTACGCATCAGATCGTGATGTATTATGATGACTCGCTGCTAAAACTTGGAGGTATGATCTCGATCAGCGCATTCCTGATCTCGCTCATCGGTGCCGTGATCGGATGGATCAGATCACGAAAAGATCAAACCGCAGGCTTCGGTGCTGGCGGTGGCAATTCACGCGCATGAGGGTCGTCCTCAAATCCGTGATGCTTATGGCTTCCGTCGCAGAATGGTTTGTTCTGCGAATGACCGCATCGGCAAAGCGAAATCACAGACCGGCCGGCGAGGCCGTATGTTTTTCCTTCGGGATCTGTAATTTCGAAATCTCCTTCGACGCGATATGAGCCGTTCCGATTGACGGTGATCTTCGTTGGCATGTTCCTTTAACTAATCGTAAAAATTACATCTCTTGCGAGACCAGCTTTTTCTTGAGTTGTGAAATATGCCAGGTGATGTTGATATCCTTCGGGCATGCTTCGACGCAATTAAAAATGGTGTGACAACGCCAGATGCCGTCCTGCGAATCGACCGCGAGCAAATGCTCGTCGGACGAATCGTCGCGCGTGTCGAAGGAAAAGCGATACGCCTTGAGAATCGCTGCAGGGCCGATGTAATTCTCATTCGACCAGAGCGAAGGGCACGAAGTCGTGCAACATGCACACATGATGCACTTTGTCGATTCCATCAATATCTCTGCGTCCTCATGTGACTGATAGCGCTCGATCTCCGGCGGGGTGTCGTGCGCGATGAGATAGGGCTTGACCATCTCGTACTTCTTGTAGAAGTCGGACATATCGACCGCCAGATCTTTCTGGATCGGCAGATACGGAAGCGGTTCGATCACGACGGGCTTCTTCGTATTGATATCTTTGAGCAGCACCGAGCATGCAAGCGAGTTCTTGCCGTTGATCCTCATACCGTCCGATCCGCACATTCCATGTGCACAGGAGCGGCGAAAGGTGAGGGTGCCATCGATTTGCCACTTGATGTCGAGCAGCGCGTCGAGCACGCGATAGGTGCCTTCGAGTCCATCCAGCGTGTAATCGGCGAAATAAGGTTTCGCATCTTTCTCGGGGTTATATCGCTGAATCTTAAAAGTGACCTTCATTGAAATCGGTTGATGACGGCAACAGAGCTATCCTAACGTCCTATCGTAGAATTCGTATGCAAATTTACATTCGTACAACCGGCGGCACATGGATCTGCACGGGCTCAAGTCCGCCTACGCGAAGTGCATGGACACGGTTCGGGCTTTTCGGCACATTCGCCGTCGATACTTTTTTCTCGAACTCCTGGCGGAAACGCTCGATCGTAAACCTCACCGGCCAGGCCGCTGCCTCCCCGAGTGCGCAGATCGTGCGGCCCTCGATGTTCTGGGCGACGTCGTGCAACAAGTCAATATCGGAAGGCGCACCCTCTCCCCGATCGATCCTGCGCAAAATTTTAAGCAGCCAGCCCGTCCCTTCGCGGCAGGGTGTACACTGCCCGCATGACTCATGCCAGTAAAATTTTGAGATACGCGTCAGCACATGAATGATGTCGGTATCCTCGTCCATGACCATGATGCCGCCGGTGCCGATCGAAGAGCCAGCCGCCTTTAGACTTTCGGCATCCATCTTCACACCTTCGAGCGAATCGCCGCGAAGTGGCGGCATCGAGGAGCCACCGGGGATCACCAGCTTGATCTTCTTATTACCGGGGACACCTCCGCCGTATTTATAGATGACGTCGGTCAGCAGCGTACCACTCGGAAGTTCATAAATGCCAGGACGATTCACGTGTCCGCTCAGCCCGAGCAGCAACGTACCAGGATGCTTGGGCATCCCGATCTTCGAAAATGCTTCGCCGCCCATTTCCATGATGACCGGCACGTTCGCCATCGTCTCTACATTATTGATCGTCGTTGGTTGTCCCCAAAGTCCAACATTTGCAGGAAACGGGGGCTTCACTCTCGGATAGCCACGATCGCCCTCAAGCGAATTCATTAGCGCCGATTCTTCACCGACAATGTACGCGCCTGCGCCTTTGTGAACGGTGATGTCGACAGAGTAAGAAACGCCATCACCGGAGGCTGGAAACATCTGCTTCATCTTCTCGCCGATGAAACCCTTCGCATACGCCTCGGCGACGGCCTCCTCCATCAGGCGAAACCAGTGCGCATATTCGCCGCGAATGTAGAGATAGACATGATCGACCTGCATCGCATAGGCTCCGATGAGCATTCCTTCGATGAGTTGATGCGGATTGAATTCCAGGATCTGTCGATCCTTGAACGAGCCCGGCTCCGACTCGTCACCATTGATAAGCAGATAACGTTTGCGCGCGTTATCCTTGGGCATAAAGCTCCACTTGAGTCCCGTTGGAAATGCTGCACCGCCGCGGCCACGCAAGCCCGATTTTTTTACTTCGTCGGTAACCTGGACGGGCGTCATCGTAAAGCATTTTTTCAGACGATCGCCATACCCGCCATGCTGGAGGTAGGTATCAATATTCTTGAAGCCCGCAATATCGGGAAGAATAAGTTTTGGTGTGGCTGACCCCGCTTGCGATTGAACCGCTGATTCTGGCATGAACTCTTCCTAACTTTTTATTTGCTTGCGATCATTTAACGAGATACATCCTGTGGGAGATCTTCGAAGTGCCACTGGGTCCCGTAAAAACCAGCGTGTACGTGTACTGCCCACTCGGCAGGCCGCTGCCGTCAAACCTGATCCGGTATTCGTTGCGGCCCTCGTCTTCATCGATCACCGTTTGTACTTCCTCGCCGAGCATATTGACAACCTTAAGCGAAACATGACCGGCCGCTGGTATCGAATAGGTTATTTCCGTCGTGCCGTTGAACGGGTTCGGATAATTCTGATCGAGGCGAACAAATTCATCGACAGCTCTAAGACCCGATCTTCCCTGTGATGGCCGTAAGAGAATAACCGCAACAAGGCACGCGATCATCATCAGGATCACGTGGATACCGGCGGCAGAACGGGTACGACAATGCTTAGCTTTTAACAAGGTGTCATTCGTTCGCGGCAGGTGAAAGCTCGGGCATTTGGATGGTGTGCTTGGGCGTTGGGATCGCATTGTTCGATCTGATCGAATCGATCACGCTCAAAGCATCCGCGCTCGTGACGCGTTCAAAAAATGTTTCATTGACAGCGATCATCGGTGCGCCGCCGCAGGCACCCATGCATTCGACCTCTTCGAGCGAGAAGGTGCCATCGACCGTCCGTTCGCGATGGCCGACGCCAAGTTTCGCCTTCATCTCGATATAAAGCTTTTCGCCACCATTGAGCATGCAGCTCACGTTCGTGCAGACCTGCACATGGTAGCGCCCCATCGGCTTCTCGAAGAACATCGTGTAGAAGCTGACCACGCCCCACACATGCGACTTCGGCACGCCACAGATCTGAGCAACAGCATCCATGCCCGCATCGTCGACCCAGCCCTGCTTTTCCTGGACGCGCCAGAGCATCGGCAACACCATCGCCTTCGCTTCAGGGTATCGCTTGCGCAACGTCTCGATCTCGGTAAGTTCTTCCTGGTTGAACACGCGCCTCGGGGTTTCTGAACTGATCGTTACTTCGTACAATTCTGCTCTCGCCGCATCCGCAAGAATGCGTCGGAGCTTAACGAAAAACGAGCGGGAGTAATTTCAAATTTCGTGCAGCGAGCGTATACTCCACGGAGAAAGCACGACTCAGTTAAAAACAGTCGTTAACGCACGACCCCGATCTTCGCCGAGATACTTCGCGTAGCTGATGCAGCCTTGATGAGATAGACTCCACGCTGCAATGCAGAGCCGTTGAAAGTGTAGAGAGTCGATTCGGAGTTGTCGGTTAACACACAATTGCCGAGCACATCAAAAACGGTGATCACGGAATGCTCGGGCACAACCATCGTCGCCTGAAAATTTGTGGCGCTTGTTACTGGGTTCGGGAATGCCGTAAGACCGTTGATGCTCTTTGTCCGAAGAAAACTTTGCACCAGCGGATCACCGCAATGCTCATTGAGTGCGAATTCCGTCGAACTGGCTGAAGCGTTCAATTGACACTCTTGATAGGAGCTGTTCCCGGAATTCAATTTCAGATCGTTCAACTCGATATTCGTTGAATTCGAATCGGTCAGGCATGTTCTGAACGTTGTGGCAAGGATCGGCATAGAAGGGTCGAACGACATATTCGTGCCCTCAATCCTGATCGGCACTGAAACCATGCTTCCGACACGCTCTTCAGCGCCTACGACAAGGCTTACATTCGGGATGCTCGTGCTCCGACCGGTTGCCGTGAGTAGATCGCCGTTGTAGACCTGCATGAACTCGATAGAATCAAGCGCTTTTGATTCGCAACGATCCGATCAGCACGAACGACGCCCGAAGTTGTATCGCCCGGAAAGAGATGTGATCGCGAGATAGAACTCGTGAGCTTAAAACTTGAAACATCGATGGTCGAAGCTACGAATGGGATCGTGATCGTCCCATGGCGATCATCGTTGCTGTGGATCGTGACCAAAGCGGGTGAACTGCCTGCTACGACAGGGACAAAGACCACATGCAATGTATCTCGCTTGCCAGGAGCTAACGTGTGCGATCCAATCGAGCCGTTCAGAAGATACCTTTGGCCTGCTACGACACTCGACGCGATAAGCACCGTGTCACACCCGACGTTCTGAATAATAATCGTGGAATCGACCTTCCTGCAAAGATCGCCTTCTCCAAGATCGCGCAAAGAAGAGTCCACGAGCAGAAGCTTCCCGCCCTTTGAGATTGAGGCCGTCGCAATGAATGTAGTATCGCGTCGAGATCCGTCCGGCAAGACATAAGTGATCGTGAACTGCTTTTGATAGTTTCCGGCAGAGCCGATGGAGAGCTTGAACTGCGCGACGGCTTCACCTGTGTCATAAAGTGTGATCGGAAGCTTACCCGCAAGACTTGCTGTGATCAACGCATCTCCGTTTTCTGAAACTGCGATGATCGAAACACTATCGCATCCCGGGTTCGAGAGACTGAACGAGATCGAATCACCATCTGCGCATTCGCTTCGATCACTGAATGCAAAATGGCTATTGGGTGACAAACTTAGCAATTGATCTCCACCGTTTTTGCCAAATCCAGTCAGATCGATGATCTCCCGTGAATGGACGCCTTGCTCATTGATGAAGAGAATCAGTTTGCCCGAGCGACTGCCTGTTGCTGACGGATGAAAATGAATGTCGAACGAGGCCCTATCTCCCGACAAAAGGCTACCGGATGAGTTGCGGGTCAATGTATAATCTCCCATGATCTGCAAGCTGTCGATGATCATGGACTTACAGCCGATATTCTGAATCGTAACTGAAGAATCGAGCGCCAGACATGTCGAGATGGAATCGAATTGAAGCAGATTCGTCGATAGGTAGTGACCGATGTTGCCCTTGTGCGCGATCATCGTAACTGCAAAAACGGTGTCCTGCTCGGAGCGAATCGAGCATGCGGATTTGGGTCACGTGGGCATCTCTGCCCCTGCTCGTTGAGTCACCTTGATCAGGAGTGGTCGCTTGATACCAATTCGACCCATCTTCAGTGTAGAAGATATATGCATCGTTGGCAGCTGTTGTCCCATTCGACGCCGACGCAGTGGCAGTCCCTTTCCATAAGCGAGAGGCTCCGATAAGGCCGTGATGTTTGTTGAAAAAGTATCCGCAGTATCCCGTGATAGAAAATCCATCAATCTTTGGAATTTGCCAGATCTCTTGCCAGCGAGCGTTCGGTTGAGCTACGGCACGGGACGACGGCGCATCTTCTACGAACATGAACAGCAGCAGCCCGCAGCATAGTTTGAGAGTGGTTTTCCTCTTAGGTCTGGTCACGATACGTAAAGACTACCGCCACCCAAATTTACCGCCTTTTTTCGGGAAACCAAAAAACGATCATGTCAACGGGCTTTGATCTATATCTCCGAACAGACAAGCTACCTCAAAAGAAACAGCTTGCTGAATTGGTAGTGCGATCCTGCGCGCAACACAACGGTATATCCGCCCGGCACGAGGTTCGTGCAGTCGAGCAGGATGTTGTGATGCCCGCTCCCGAGTTGGGCAAGCTGAAACAAATGCGTTGTGCGGCCGAGTTGGTCGATTACGTCGGTACTGACATTCGCTTCCTTTTGGAGATCGAAGGAAAGTGTTGCCCGATCGCGGACAGGATCAGGCACGAGCGTTAGTGCGCCTGCCGCACCCCCTTCCCAAACGCCCGCCGCATAGGCGCTATCGAGCACCGGCAGGTCGAGAAAGGCGATCAGCATATTGGGCAAACCGGCCGGGCCAAGGGTGCCGTCCGAGAGTGTGATGTTGCTCACGTCGCCGTAGATCGCGTAACTTAATCGCCAACTTGGGTCGGGTTCGATCGAATGATGTTTGAGAAAGACGTCGACTTTTGTTGGATCATGCGGATCGATCGTCGCGAATACTTCGGACGTGTCATAGCGTGAAGCGTCATGCGTTAGCTGAAATCCGTATGGCGACTGATCGCCGACAAGTTTGCAGGGCACACCATTTTTCTGGGCCTGGATCTCGATCTTCCATCCGGGCCTCGGATCGTCCGGCAAACACCTGACAAGTTTTGCCATCGTTGCGGGAATTGGTGGAGGATAAAGCGGTGACTTCACACCATAAAGTACGTTCGCAGCGGCCGCAGCAAAGCGTTCGCCGACGTCTTCAGCGACTGCCGCCGTGTAATGAATATCGTCCGCCAACGGCAGCCCGACAGAGCCCCCGACAAGCGTAGAATTCGGCAGCGTCCGAAGCGCCTCGCGAACAATGCCCCACGCAACTTTGCCTGGATTATTCGTCTGACCGCCGATTTGAAAGTGAAATGTGCGAAGTGGAAAATGGAGATCCTCTTCGAAATTATCGATGAGCGTCGCGAAGGTATTCTGATAAAGTGGAACGCTCGTCGAGATGACATCGGATTCGCCTTGTATCCAGAAAAATCCTTCGACATCGGAGCCGGCAGCACGAATGCGTGTCAGCGCAGCGCCGTAGATGGTGCTTGTGTCGTCGTGCATTTCGCCGTTGCGCCACCACTGCCCTTGTGCAGTATTGAGTGTGAGGCCAGTGCCGCCAACTGCGACATTGATGATCCCGATCGGCAGGCTATCATTAACGAGCGCGGCAAACTCATTTGCGAACGCGATCCAGGGGCTTCCCCACTTGCCGCCTGTCGGATCGATCGCGGTGTACCAATGCTCGTCGCTCCAAAGCATTCTCGCATCGCAGGCGAGCGCTGCGACCGGCTGCGGCGACCAACCCTGTGCATTCGATTGACCGGCGATCGCAAAGAGATGTCCGATCTTGATCGCAGAAATAAGTCCGCCCTCAAGCCTTCCATCTGTTTGCCACTGCAGCGTCAGATTTTGTTCGAGCGGCAACCAGAGAATAGTGTCAATCCTGCGATTCAAAAAATTAATGCGGCGCCAATCGTATCCCTTGATCGCATTGGAAGTTTCGTCGAGTATGCGATATTGAAAAAAAGTCGTCTTCGCATCCGTATGTAACACAAGATGAAGTTCACCTTTACCATTACGAAGCTGCACGATCGCAGAATCCCGCGGAGAGACAATAACGGTTTGCGCATGTGAAGATGACGCGAGAAAAACGCTAACGAAGAACGCACAAAACTGAAGGAGACTAAAAAGCCTCCTCGCGTATGTCCCTTCGCAACCGACGATCTTCAATAGTGATATTTTGGCTCCCATCCATTGAGACCAAGCGGCAAAAGATCGAAAAGATGCCACGCCGAGCAATATTCATCGCCGGGTCCGAAAATATCTTTCGCGGTGCGATAGATCTTTCCATCGTCTTCTTTTTTAAAGAAGGAAACTCCCGGCGAGAACGAGCCGGGTTTCGGTTCGTATCCCATGTCTTTGGTGAACTGAGAGCCCTTGGTCGAGATCATTTTGAAGTTCCATCCGCGTTCGTTCGCAAATGCGTTCTGCGTTTCAGGATCGTCGGGCGAAGTCACCACGCAGGCCGCGCGGTTTTCGAAATGCCCAAGGAGACCATTGAATCCATCTGCCCACAGCGTGCAATAGAGGCAGCGCTTTCCCATGTTGTGGATCAGCATTAGCTCGGATCGATCACCAAAAAGAGATGAAAGTTTGACCGGTTCGCCACCAGGACCGGTGAGTTCGTAATCTGGGACCAACTCTGGCGCTTGTGCACGTTTTGCGGCGACGAGTCTTTTTTGGGCAGCTGAGAATTCCGATTGGAGCCTCTCGAGCGCTTCGGTTTCAGATTCGAGAATGGCGTTTTCGGGTACTGCTGCAATGCTCATTTGCTCTAAAATTGGTGAAATTTGTGACTTCCAAGACGAATATAAGCTAAAAAAGCTCACTTTCGTAAAAAGAATAGCTTTCTTACAGGCAAAACCCGTAAAAACGCTTGCATTCGTTGTTTTTATTTAGCATGTTTGCACTACCAAGTTTTGTAGTCTTTAGCCCAGAGCCACTCTTTAACAACTAATAAGAGGTATTGAATGAGTCGTTATCAGGAATTGCAGGATCTTTTGGCAAGCTTCGAAAAAGATTTCGAGAAGTTTTATGACAAAAAGAACAAGTCCGCCGGCACTCGCTTGCGCAAAGCGATGAACGAGATCAAGCGCAAAGCCCAGGACATCCGAAAGGAAGTGCAGGAGATGAAGACCGCCGAAGAACCGGCAACCGCACAAAAGGCCGAAGCAGTCGCTTAGGCGGTTTCTTATGATTATCTAAAAAGCTCCACAACCGTGGAGCTTTGTTGGGAACTATATCACCCAATGTGGGACACGCTTTAGCTTGTCCAAAACATTTTCTCGCTCCAAGATTCTGCGGGTCTCGAATGATCGCTCGAGCATCAGGACTTTCTCGGTATCGAGATTCGATGGGGCAAGCTAAAGCGTACCCCACAAGACCTATCTCAAACATGCGGGACACGCTTTAGCT
>JBBSDW010000008.1:0-39431 GCA_038240295.1 Kapaibacterium sp. (SeqCode) | reverse complement strand
GTCAAGATGGTGCACAACGGTGTTGAATATGGGATGATGCAGTCGTTCGCCGAGGGATTTTCAATTCTCAAGCATAAGGAAGAATTTGGCCTCGATGCGCACCAAATCGCCGAGATCTGGAGGTTTGGCTCTGTGGTTCGCGCATGGCTGCTCGATCTGATCGCACTCGCGCTTGAGCAGGATCCAGGACTTGACGATCTCGAACCGTTCGTCGACGATTCCGGCGAAGGACGCTGGACGACGACCGAAGCGCTCGACCTCAACGTTCCTGCACCGGTCATCACCCTCTCGCTCATCGAACGGATTCGGTCGCGCGAGCAGAATTCGTTCGGCGACAGACTCCTCGCAGCGATGCGCCATCAGTTCGGCGGTCACGCGGTAAAGAAAAAATAATTCGATCTAACATTATGGCGAAAGCTGAACCGTGCCTATTTGTTATTATCGGTGTAACCGGCGATCTCACCCATCGTAAGTTGATGCCGGCGCTCATTCATTTGCGGGCGAATGATTCCTTTTCGGATCAGGTATGCATTCTCGGTTGCGCGCGCGGCAGCGGATTCGACGATCAGAAATTTCGCGACTTCGCCAACAGCGTTTTCGATGAAATGCTGAAAACTAAGGATCGCAACGGAATAAAACCTGAGCAGGAAGGGAAAATTCGCGACTGGTTGAAGAAAGCTTTTTTCTACGAACCGATCGATCAGGGCGGTACGCAGGATTACAAAGACTTGCTATCGAAGATCGAGAAGATCGAAAAAGAAGGCAATCTGCCTGGAGACCGTATCTATTATCTGGCGCTTCCTCCACAAGTCTTTGCACCGACGATCGAAGCGCTCGGCGAATCGGGACTCAATAAGTCGCCGGGTTGGACGCGCATCGTGATCGAAAAGCCATTTGGTCATGATCTTACGAGCGCGCAGGAACTCAACAAACTCGTTCATAAATATTACGACGAATCGCAGGTCTATCGCATCGATCACTACCTCGGTAAAGAGACCGTACAGAATCTTCTCGCGTTCCGATTCGGCAACGCGATGTTTGAATCGTTGTGGAACCGCGACAGGATCGAACACGTCGAGATCACTGCAGCCGAAACGATCGGCGTTGAAAAACGCGCCGATTATTACGAGAAAGCAGGGGCCATTCGCGACATGGTACAAAATCATATTACGCAGCTTGTTGCTCTGACGGCGATGGAAGTCCCGGGTGCATTCGACGCTCAGGCGATTCGTTATGAAAAAATAAAAGTCTTACGCTCGATCGCTCCGATCTCTCCCGACGATGTCGTCTTCGGGCAATATGCCGCCGGTGAAGAGGATGGCAAGCAGGTGCAGGGTTATCGTGAAGAGCCCGGGGTTGCACCGCAAAGCCAGACAGAGACGTTCGCCGCGCTCAGGCTGCGAATCAATAACTGGAGATGGCAGGGAGTTCCGTTTTTTCTACGAACGGGTAAGCGGTTGAAGAAGCATACCACGCAGATCGCGATCACGTTTCGATGCCCACCGGTCACCTTGTTTCAAGATATGGCCGATTGCCGGATGCAGCCAAACACGCTCGTGATCAAGATCCAGCCGGAAGAAGGGTTCGATCTTTCCTTCGAAGTCAAGATACCTGGCGACGAGATCCGTCTGCAGCAGCATCACATGCGCTTCGACTACGAAGAAGCATTCGGTGAACCACCGGATGGATATCAGACGCTGTTGCTCGATGTCGTCCAAGGTGACCAAACGCTGTTTCTTCATGCAGACGAAGTCGAAGCTTCCTGGAAAGTCTATACGCCGCTATTTGCCTATCAGTTCAGGCCGCATCCCTACCCAGCCGGATCCTGGGGACCCGAGGAAAGCGAGACGCTCCTTCAAAAGCATGGTGCGGAATGGAATATCCTTTAGGCCGAGAAGTCGAGATATTTGATGATCTTGAAGATTTAAGCCATGCCTCTGCAAGGATCGTGATCGATGAACTTTCGAAGGCAATCGGGCCGAGAGACTTTGCCACACTTGCACTCCCTGGCGGAGAGACTCCGAAACGGCTCTACGAGATTCTGTCGACGAAATACAAAGATGAAGCGGTTTGGAAATCCACTCAATTTTTTCTTGGCGACGAGCGATGTGTGCCATTGACGGATCCGAAAAGCAATTTCCGGATGATTCAGGATTCCTTGCTGAATCCATTGGGCATTCCGGCAGTTCAAATCCATCATCCAAACACGGCGCTCGACACACCAAAGGAAATCGCAAACGCGTATGAGCAAGACCTGCGCGATTTTTTCGGCAAAAACGAGCCGGGTTTCGATGTCATCCTCCTCGGCATGGGGGCCGATGGACATACCGCGTCGATCTTTCCTGAAACACCTATCGAATCGGGAGACGACAGAGCAGTAATTGCGACACTCTCACCGATCTCTCCTCGCGACCGCGTGACGGTCACGATGAACGTGATCAATGCTTCGCGCGTAGCCTTGATCCAGGTTAGCGGCAACGAAAAAGCAGTTGCGCTCTCACGTGTGCTTGCGCTTCGTGTTTCAGCCGCGGCACCGCTGCCCGCAGCCCGGGTGAACGCTCGTAATCGCACCTGTTTCATGGTTGATCGTGCAGCAAATCCTGCGTAGAATCCCAATTTGCCGAAAATTGCCTTTCCAGAATGTATTTCGCTCGCGCATCCGGTACGCCTCTTGTATTATTAATACTTGCTTCCATTTCTAGAGGCAAGCGAATTACAATCTGAAAGAAAAAGGGAGGCCTATGACAAACAACAAGCCGATGAATACGAATAAAGATAACCAAGCATCAACTGAGGCGGGCGACGGCACATCGAACGTTGGCTCAAAGAATGGAGTCGGCCGGAATGACCATAAAGTCCCCGTCCTGACTCGCCACGAGTCGACAGCGGGGATACCTGAGGGCGAGAGGCAATCGACCGGATCGCCGAGTGGAAGTCTTGGATTATCTTCAGACTCCGGAGATACTCGGTCCGCCCTACTGAAAACTGGAAATAAAAAGGCCTAAGCTCAAACTCTAGAGCTTCCATGTCTTTTCATTTGCCTTTATCCTCTTACGTATTCGTCGCAACCAGCAAAAAAGTGAGTATACTTGCAGGCCATAAGGGCGGTTCTAATTTTAATGTGCGATGGCAATAGTCCAAGGCAAAGCTCAAAAAGATCGCGGTAATGCGGTGCAGCTCCTATCGGTCGAAACCGACCGAGGTACTTTGCACGAGGCCTACAACGCCGTCCGCAAGCAAACCGAAAGAATCTGCAGACCACTCGAAACCGAAGATTATGTCGTGCAGTCGATGCCGGACGTTAGCCCCACCCGCTGGCATCTTGCTCATACGAGTTGGTTCTTCGAGACGTTTGTCTTGAAGGTCGTCGATCCTAATTATACTTCCATCGACCCCCATTTCGATTTTTTATTCAACTCCTACTATAACCTGATCGGTGAGCGCTGGGCAAGGCCCGAGCGCGGACTTTTAACGAGGCCTACCGTGAAGGAGATTTACGCATACCGCGTATTCGTCGATCGGGAGATCGCCAATATGCTGAAGCGAATCACAAGCGAGCAATTTGAGACGATCGCTCCTGTCATCACCATCGGATTGAACCACGAGCAGCAACATCAGGAGTTGATCCTGACCGACATCAAGAATGTACTTGCCCTTAATCCGCTGCATCCGGTTTATCATGAGCGCGGCATAGGCAAAGTTGCGACCATACCCGCCGTGCAGTGGAAGCAGTTCGATGAAGGTTTGTATGAGGTGGGCTTCAACGGGGCTGGATTTTCTTTCGACAATGAGGCGCCTCGTCACCGGGTTTATCTTAACGATTTCGCGATTGCGAACCGACTCGTCACGGCTGGCGAGTATCTCGCGTTTATCGAGAGCGGCGGATATTCACGGCCCGAGATCTGGTTATCGGATGGATGGAATGAAGTGCAGACGAATGGCTGGAATGCGCCGCTTTACTGGACAAAGCACTCGGACGAAAGCTGGTGGCAGATGACGCTCAACGGATACCGCGAAGTGCAATCCGATGAACCGGTAACGCACGTTAGTTACTATGAGGCCGAAGCCTATGCTGCATGGAGCGGCGCGCGACTGCCGCGCGAAGAAGAATGGGAAATTGCTTCCGCGAATCTTCCGATCGATGGCTCGTTTGTTGAATCGGAAAATTTTCATCCGGTGAGTTCGTCTATGGAAGCGAATAACCTTTGCCAGATCTATGGCGAGGTCTGGCAATGGACTGCCAGTAACTATCTTCCGTATCCGGGCTTCAAGGCACCGGAGGGTGCGCTTGGCGAATATAACGGAAAGTTTATGTCGAATCAGATGGTGCTTCGCGGAGCGTCATGCGTTACTCCGCGTTCGCATGCGCGGCCTACCTATCGTAACTTTTTTCCACCAGTCGCACGCTGGCAATTTAGCGGCATACGCCTGGCACGTTGAGAACCTTTGACATGAAGATCAACCTCGATTACTCCGAGATCGCGACAACAGCGCAGGATCAATTCCGCAGCGACATCCTGCAAGGTTTTCGTCTGGAGCAAAAGCGTATACCAAGCAAATATTTTTATGACGCTCGCGGTGCAGAGCTTTTTGAAGAGATCTGCACATTGGAAGAATATTATCCGACTCGAACCGAGATTGGAATCCTGGAGAAGCATATCGCGGAAATGGCATCGTCGATAGGCCCGCATACTCGCATCATCGAGTTTGGCAGCGGCGAGGGTGTCAAAACGAAACTTTTGCTCGATGGGCTTGACCGGCCATCCGTTTATATCCCGATCGACATATCGCAGGAACAACTCGAGGTGACATCCTCTGTGCTTCGGCAGGCCCATCCTGGGCTCGAAGTCCTTCCGCTCGCGCAAGACTACACCGCACCGATCATATTACCAAAAGCTTCGAGCGCGTTCAATCGAACGATCGTCTTTTTTCCCGGTTCGACGCTCGGAAATTTCGAACGTCAGGAAGCGGCCGATTTTCTCCGCATGATCACCGGACTTATTCGCGAGACCGGTAAACTGCTGATCGGTATCGACATGGTCAAGGACCGCGCAACGATCGAAGGCGCCTACAACGATTCAGAAGGAGTGACCGCGGCCTTTAACGTGCATCTGATCGAGCGACTTCGCGACGAACTTGGCCTTGACATCGATCCCGCCGATTTCGAGCATTATTCTTATTTCAACGAAATAGAATCGCGGATCGAAATGCATCTCGTAGCAAAACACCGGCTCGAGGTCGTGATTTTAGATGAAAAAATTATCGTTGAAGAAGACGAGCATATCGTGACCGAATATTCTCATAAGTTCACGATCGCTTCCTTCGAATCGTTAGCCGCAAGAGTAGGGCTTACAATCGAGCACGTGTGGCAGGACGATAAAAAATATTTCGCGGAGATCCTGCTCGCAGGTGTTTGTGACTGATCAATCGGCTGCGCGCTTTGGGCTTCGTTCAAGCGCCGATTCTACGATCGTCCCAAGCAGATTGCTAAACGAGATTTGTGCTGCCTCCGCACTCCGTGCAATGCCGGTGCCTTCCGATAAATTCGGATTCGGATTAACTTCGAGGATAAACAACTCGCCATCTTTATTCAGCCGCATATCGACGCGTGCGTAATCGCGAGTGCCGAGCGCATGCGTTGCTGCCATCGCGATTTCCTGTGCCCGTTCGGTGATCTCCTTCGGTAGATCGGCTGGACATGATGGGATCGTCTTGTGATACGCTTCGTGCAGCGGCTCCCACTTTGCCTGGTAGCTGACGATCTTAAACAGATGATCGGGCATTCCACCGAATTCGATCTCGCTAATGGGCAACGCCCGTCGAGCATCGCCATTTCCAAGCACTGCGACATTTAGCTCACGTCCGTCAATAAACTCTTCAACGAGCGCGGCCATCTTAAAATCTTCAATCACAAATTCCACTCGTGCTCGAAGCTCTTCGAGCGTCGAAACAATACTTGCGTTTTCAATCCCGCCCGAGCCATCTTCACACGCAGGCTTTACGATCACGGGATAGCGCAAGCCGTGACGCGCTTTGAATTGCTCCATTGTGTTTACCGTCATCGATCGCGGAGTCGGCAGATCGTTGGCCCGAAGGATCTCTTTTGCAAGCGGCTTATTCTGACAGAGCGCGAGTGCGAGCGGCGGCGCGCCCGTGTAGGCCATCTGTAGCAACTCGAAGAACGATGCAACGTGCATCTCCTGCTCAGGGCGGTTGTGAAAGAATTCGATCAGGTTGAAGACAACATCGATCTTTCGCCGAGCCATGAATTTGAAGAGGCGCTCGAACCGGTCCTTCACATTAAAACTCGCGACCCGATAGCCCGCTTCTTCAAGAGCTTTTTCGATGTTCTCGTATTCCTGCTCTGCGTGTGTCTCCTCGAGATCGAAGTACGGAGTGAACCCGAGCGCTTCCGGCGAGAGATCGACCGGTGCATCGTTCGTACTCGTGCTTACCGGAATATCATTATAGAGGAGCGCAACGGTGGTCTGACGAGCCATAACTTCTCAGATACGAATGCGAATAACGTTCGACAAATAACAGGCGACACAACTTCTTACTACTAAAATAGAAACGGAAGAGAAGTAGAATGTGAAAAACATGTAAATGTAGGTCAAGTTTCAACCCGACCTCGAATCTCGAAAGCGAGTACATCGTTGGTCGCGATGAAAAATTTACACAAGATTCGTCACTCACCAAAGCGAAAATGTAACGGTCTGGTGAGAGATCCTAAACCAGTCATTCTGAGCCCGGCGAAGAATCTTACACTTCGCTCGAATCGCTGCGATCGCTTGCGAAAATCTTGATCACGGGACCGTGGACTTCCTCATTCGTAAGATTCGAGGTCGGACTGAAGTCCGACCTACGTTATCTTGCGTGCGGTGATGCGAGTGCTGGTGCTGATCTTACCGGTGTCACTGCAGCCGCGCGATGCGTGATCCTGTCGCGCTCGCCGATCTGCTGACGCCACATGGCATAATAGAGACCCTTCAATTCGAGAAGTTCGCTGTGCTTTCCAGCTTCGATGATGTGACCGCGTTCGAGCACATAGATACGATCGGCATGCATGATCGTTGACAAGCGATGCGCGATCAGGATCGTGATAAGATCGGCGCTGTTCGAAACATCACGTATGGTTTCGGTGATCTCTTCTTCGGTCAGCGAGTCGAGTGATGAGGTCGCTTCATCAAAGACGAGAAGGTCGGGATGACGCAGCAGAGCGCGTGCGATCGAAAGACGCTGCTTTTCACCGCCTGATACTTTTACGCCGCCTTCACCGATCATGGTGTCGAGTCCATCGGCAGCTCGCGCAAGCAATGACTGACATGCTGCGCGGTTCAGCATCTCGTAACATTCTTCGTCTGTCGCAGTCGGATTAACGAAGAGCAAATTCTCACGGATCGTACCGCTAAAGAGCTGCGTATCCTGCGTGACAAATCCGATCCGTTCGCGAAGTTCATCGAGCAGTACAGTGGATGCCGAATGACCGTTGTAGGTGATGTCGCCTTCCATTGGATGATAGAGCCCGACAAGCAATTTCACGAGCGTTGTCTTGCCTGAGCCCGATGGCCCGACGAACGCGATCGTTTCGCCGCGATGCGTTTGGAAGGTGATGCTAACCAGCGCTTTGGTAGTCGCCGTTAAATGCTGGAAGCTTACGTTTTTGAAATCGAGCACGCGAACCGGTCCGAGCGTAACGGGATGCTCCGGCTGTGCTTCTACTGGTGTTGAAAGGATCGTCTTAAAGTTGATCAGCGACGCTTCGGCTTCGCGGTACGTATTGATAATGTTGCCAAGCTCTTGAAGCGGACCGAAAATAAAAAACGAGTAGATCCAGAGCGAGAAGAATTCACCGAAGGAGATCCGCTGAATGAAGATCAAATAGAGCATGAGCGCAAGAATGCTCGTGCGCAGTGCGTTGATCATGGTGCCCTGCAGGAAGCTCAACTTGCGGATGTACTTGACCTTCTTTAGCTCCAGTTGCAGGATCTTATCGTTCGTCGTGTTGAGCCGATCGATCTCCTGGGCGGCAAGTCCAAGCGATTTAACAAGTTCGATGTTGCGCAGCGATTCTGTCGTGGTGCCGGCAAGCGCTGTTGTTTCGGCAACGATCACTCGCTGGATCGTTTTGATCTTGCGGCTCAGCGTATAACTGAGCACCCCAATGATCGGAGCCGTTGCCGCATAGACCACACCGATCGGCCAGTAGATCAGCGACGCATAGATCGTGACGAAGACAAAGCCAACCATCGAAATAAACAGGACTCCGATAAGCGACGCGATCAGCTTTTCAACATCCTGCCGTACCTTCTGCAATTTTCCAAGTGTCTCTCCACTCCTCTGATCTTCGAAGACCTGATAGGGGAGCTTGAGCGAATGCGAGATACCATCGGAATAGAGCCGCGCACCCAGACGCTGGGTGATCACGTTCATGTAATAATCCTGGAAATTTTTCGCAACGCGAGAGACGAACGCCGCACCCATTGCAAGCAGCAGCAAAAAGCCAACGCCGCGAAAGAATTGGTCGGTCGAAAACTGTTTGAATTTCGTTGCATAATCATCGATCACATGCCGAAAGATGAGTGGATCGAGCAGGGAGAAGACTTGATTTATTGTCGCAAGCCCAAGCGTAAGCAGGACGAGCTTCCAGTATTTTTTGAGGTAGCCTTTAAGAATATCCATTTAAAAGAGAGCGGCGATATAGAGAAGCGAAATAATCGGTCAATTTGAAGCCATTCAAACAACGAGAGGTCCCAAAATCATTCGTTTCGACGAACGAATAAGAAGCAAGCCCAGCGCATGCTACGCTGGGCTGTGAATCAACCTATTTGATGAGCTGCATCGAATGCTGAACCGTGTGACCACCAGATGTCAGGCGATAAAAATAAACGCCCGAAACGAGCGCCGATGCGTCGAACGTCAAGTTGTGTTCGCCCGCAACTTGATGTTCGTTGACAAGCGTCTTGACAAGCGAGCCGGTGAGGTCATAGATCGCGAGAACCGTTGGCGAGGATTCGGTCAATGAGTAACGAATCGTCGTCGAAGGATTGAACGGATTCGGAAAATTCTGTTCAAGTGCGAACGCTGTTGCCTCGTGAGCGTCTACGCCGTTGCTATTGGCGAATGAGAGATCATCGAGATAGAAAGTCGTCCCGGCGTGTGGAGAACTGATGAGCAACGCTACGCTCATCGAATCCGGTGAATCCGCAGTAGTCCAGTGAATCGGTACCGAGAATTGTGTATAATTTGAGACCGGTGTTGAAGTCGTAAAATTGGCTGCACCGATTCCCGTACCTTGTTTGAAAAATAAAGCAAGAACATGAAGCGAATCGCCGCTCGTCGTAGCCATTTTGTAAAAACCCTCAAAAATACCTGGATGATCGGTGTATGGCACCTTCGGGTTCGTGGTCGATCCCGTACCTGCCGCAATTGGAAGCGGTGCAAGTGAGGATGCTGATCCTTTGAGCGCGCCTGAGCCTGCGTGTGCGTCGGAAGTCATCGAAATGACGGTGAGCGGTCCCGCATTCGAGGTATACCAACCCACCGGCGTATTCCCATTCCAGTTCTCAAAATCCCCATTTGGGATCGGCGCTTGCGCGCACGCTGTCGAGGCGAGCACTCCACTCAAAAACAACAGTCCGAGACCAACTTGTAACGTTTTCTTCATATCAGTTTCTGATTTTACGTGAAGCACGAATAACTTAATGCAAATCTAATTCGAATTCCTCAATCGCTCACCCATTTCTGGTGATCGGGGGAGTGGGACGTCGCTGGATCGGAAGCTTCATACCCTGCACAAATGATCACCGGAAGCCGTGGGTACTTTGCGAATGATGGGTTCGTTTCCGACATCTTACAAAAGACGAAAACGCTTCTGGAAGATTTCGTGGTTCGACGATGCAGGCAGTTGTCGCAGAGTCCTGCATATCTTATTTCGCCGTGTGCTCCTGTATCCATTTCGTCATGATCTTAAGCACTTCCGGCGAGAACGTCTCCTGCAATCCTGCATATTCACCGACTAACCCCGTCTTCGCATGTTGAAAAAGATGGTTGAGCCCCGGCATGGCTTTTATTGTGACGTCCTTGTCGCCGGCCTCTTTTAATGCCATCGCGATCCCGGCTAGATCGGGTTCGCATGCGACTTGATGATCGAGCGTACCGTTCAACGCGAGCACCGGACAATGGACGTTCCTAAGCACCAGCTGCGGATCGAACGACAGGAAATAACGATACCACGGAGAAAAATATGCGGCAAGCTGGGACGATTTCATTTGCATCATCAGCCGGTGATTGGACGTATCGCCGCCGCTTGTGCGGTAGGCCACTCTCCACATCGAATCGAGCACATGCGGCAATTTCGGATCGGGATGCGCATTGTTCGCTGCAACGAGTGAATCAAAGATGGAGGCTTGCGCGAGATGTTCGCGTGCGATCGCGCTTGTATCGAGTGTAAGCATCTTTCGCTGTGCATTCATGAGTTCTGTGATTGGAACTCCGGGAGCCGCAAGCAGTACCAGAAATGAAATGTCTGCAGGATCGGAATAGAACGTCGTATCTCTGGCTGCGATCATCGGCGCGATCATGCCGCCCTCGCTGTGACCGATAAGTCCTATGCGGTGCGCATCGATCTCATGACGCGTTTTCAAGTATTCAACGGCCGCAAGCGCATCCGAAGCAAAATCACGCGTATCTGCTGTTGAAAAATTTCCACCCGAGTGGGCTGTGCCGCGGTCGTCAGTGCGCAAGACTGCAATGCCGTGGCGCGTCAGCATATCTGCGATCACCTTGAAGGGCTTGTGCCCCATGATCGCTTCATCACGATCCTGCGCGCCCGAACCAGTGATGAGAAACACGGCGGGGAAGGGGCCTTTACCCTCAGGAATCGTAAGCGTTCCGGCGAGGCGAATGTCCGCACGTGAGTTCGGATAACTTATAGTATCTTCCTTATAAGGATAGGGCGGTCGCGGTTCCTGCGGACGAATGAGTCCCGGCGCAAATTTTACAAGTGAAAATTCTGCCAGCTCTCGCAGATCCGATTGGACCCACACTCCTTTGAGTTTTGTCCCGCCCTTTTCGTAGAAACCCTCGAACCTTCCGTCGAGATGGGGTACGACGAAGTCAACCGAGTCGCCCAACCATAGGACAGAATCGATCGAGTATTCTTCTTCGCCGTGATCGACGGCTTCTACGGTCCCCATCCAGTTGGTCCCATCATGGGCGAGCTTGATGGCAAAGCGAAAATTTGGTGAGGGTGCAGTGCTCGAAGTGTCGTGGAGCGTCGTAATAAATGTCTTGGCGTGAAAGAGCGTGAGCGGTATCGGCATGCCCTGAATGAAGGCGCCGGTTATCTGCGAACCGTCCTTTGACATCGTGCCGACAAAGCTTGCTCCGAGCGCTCCAAGCTCAAAATGCGCGGTGTCACCATGCTCACTGACGGAGGCCATTTCGCTCGGGTAGGATGTCTGGTCGGGGCTTGCCCAGGTGCCGCTTAGCCCACCATGCGGAGCAGGCCTGACGGTAAATTCAACGTTGATCGCCTGTCCCGAGCGAATGGTAAGTTTGCCGATCCATGAGCCGATGATGCGCTCCGAAGATTGTGCGCTCGAGCTTGAGGCGTCACAAACGAGGAGAAAAAGAACTGCCAGGAAAATTCGTTTGATCATGCGGGGTGATTTTATGCCTGTACCTAACAATTCGGCATAGGAAATGAGTGCGCTCATACGTTAGCTTCTCGGAACAATCGGCACCACCCAATGTTAGCCCTCTGATTCACCGAAAACACCACGCTTTTTTTCTCACGAACGAGTGTCACTGCCTTCCCAACTGAACGACGGCGCCAAGGGCTTTATTGCAATGCTGCAAGAGTTCTTTTTTTTCGTGGTTCGAAGTTTCAAGTCGATGCCTTCCCAACTGAACGACCGTGCCAAGGGCTTTTTTGCAATGCTGCAGGAGTTCTTTTTTTTCGCGGTACGTAGTTTTAAGTCGATCGTGCATTTGCCTCGATATCTCGGCGACACGTTGACGCAAATGTCGCAATCGGGGACGGAATCGATCCCGATTGTTCTTGTAAGCTCTATCGCAATCGGGTGTTTGATCACGCTTGAGGTCGGCAACCAGCTCGCGCATCTTGGCGGCAAAGCTCTAACGCCGCGCGCAACGGCGCTCTCGATCATTCGAGAAATGGGACCGATGGTAACCGGACTTATGCTTAGCGCAAGAGTCGGTGCGCGCTATGGCTCCGAACTTGGAGCAATGAAGATCTCCGAACAGATCGACGCCTTACGTGCCTTCGGTACCGATCCGATCGCAAAGCTCGTGATGCCGAGGCTTGTGGCGGCGCTACTTATGTTTTTGCCACTGACGGCGCTCAGCATTTTTGTCGGTCTTGTCGGCGGGAGTGTCGTTGCTTCGAGCATTCACCACATCGACCAAAGCGTCTACTGGAATGCGGTGCTCAATCCGCTTGTCGTCAAAGATTGGCTTGTCGCATTCCTCAAGCCGCCCTTCTTTGCGATCATTATCACGCTCGTCAGTTGCTACAATGGTTTTAACGCAAGAGGAGGGACCGTCGGCGTCGGTTCGGCGACGATCAAGGGCATCGTCGTTTCTTCCTGCTTTGTACTGATCGCGAATTTTTATATTTCAAAGTTTGTCCTCGAAAATTTTTAATCACGAGCGATGATCGAATTCAAGGACGTTTATCTTCAATACGGCGAGCACGTAGTGCTGCAAGGGGTCTCGTTTCAGATTCCGGATGCGAAGATCACCGCAGTGCTCGGGCCAAGCGGTTCGGGAAAAAGCACAATCATCAGGCTGATGCTCGGCCTCATCAAATGCAATTCTGGTGACATCTTCATCGACGATGTAAACATTTCGAAAATGAAGGAGAAGGATCTCTTTCCGATTCGGAAAAAAATGGGCATGGTCTTTCAAGGCAATGCGCTCTTCGATTCACTGACTGCCGAGGAAAATCTGTCGTTCTTTTTACGCGAAAATCTAAAGCTCGATGAAGATGAGATCTCGCGACGCGTTGGGCAGATGATCAAGTTCGCGCAGCTCGAAGGCTACGAACACCAACTTCCCGATACCCTCTCGGGCGGCATGAAGAAGCGCCTCGCGATCGGGCGTGCATTGATTTTTGGCCCAGCGATGGTTTTGTTTGACGAACCGACTGTTGGGCTTGACCCCGTGAGCACCAAGCGCATCCTCGATGTCATTCATCGGCTGCGGGCCGATCGCGGCCTTGGCGCCGTGCTCGTTACGCATCTGATCCAGGATGTCGAGACGATCGCCGACAACGTACTCATTCTCTATCATGGCAAGATCGTCTTTAACGATGTACCCGAAAAAATGCAGGAGAGCGAGCACCCCTTTGTCGCTTCCTTTATGAAGCATCCCGAAGAGATCGAAGACTAAGCACTTTCACTTATTATGGCGCAATCGAAAAACGCGGCTCTCCGCTGGAGAAATTTGAAGACTGGCATGCTCTTCCTTGCAGGCATGATCATTCTTGGCTGGCTCGGATTCATCATCGGGGGTAATTCCGGGCTACTCGCTGGGCACAAGACGCTTCATTTCTTCACGGCTAATAGCCAGAATTTGCGTGAAGGTGGTTTTGTTGGAATCGCGGGCAAGAAAGTCGGGACGGTCGGCACAATTGAATTTCTAACGCGTGGCGCAACGAAGGGCGTCGATGTCAAACTCGAAATTGAGAACGAGTATTTCTCAATGATCACGCGAGATTCGAAGGCCCTGATCAAAGGACTTGGGATTTTGGGCGACAAAGTGGTAGACATTGAGATCGGTCCTTCCAAATCACGGATCCAGGACAATGGCGAACTCGCCACCGCGAGCGAAGCAGGGATGGAAGATCTCACTGCAAACGCAATCAGCACCATGCGCAACGTGGATACGCTAACCGCAAAGATCCTTCACGGAGAAGGCACGCTTGGCAAGCTCATCACGACCACGGAGCTGAACGACAAGATCAATCAGACGCTTACAAATCTGAACACCGTCGAAGACCGCATCACGAATGGCAAAGGACTTGTGCCGCGACTACTCAACGATGGCGATCTTGCGCAGCAGGTCAGCCAAACCACGAAAGATTTGCGCGAGATGACGGCGAAGCTCAAAGAGGGCAATGGCTCTCTCGGGAAATTCCTGATGGGCGATGAATTCCTGGGAAAGCTCAATCAGGTTTCGGCGCACACCGATTCACTGCTGACACAGCTTTCGAATCCGAACGGCTCACTCGCAAAGATCACGAACGACCCAACGCTTTATAACAACCTGAATGGCACGGCTGAATCAGCCCACCGTGCGATCGGTTCGCTCGATTCGCTGCTCACCGATTTCAAGAAAAACCCAAGCCGCTACGTTCACGTAAGTGTGTTCTGATCGCATTCGATCACAGCTGTGCCGATGAACACGCTATAAAATTAAAGTGCCTCCAAAGGCTACGATCAGGTATCTTCTTCGAGCAATTCCTTCGCATCCATGTTGCGAAGTTTTGGCGCGAAGAAGGCGGTGCCGATGACGGTGAGCAATGTCATGCATCCGCCGAAGATGACCGACGGTACGGTGCCCATAAGTTTAGCTGCCAGGCCCGATTCGAATGCGCCGATCTCGTTCGACGACCCAATGAACATCGAATTGACCGACGCAACACGGCCCCGCATTGCGTTCGGGGTACGTACCTGTAGCACCGTCGAGCGAATGATCACGCTCACACTATCGAGCGCACCAGAAAGCAGGAGCACGACGAACGAAAGCACAAAACTCCGGCTGAGCGCAAAGACGATGATGCAAAGACCGAATCCGAAGACTGCACCGAGAAGCTGGTAACCGACCTTGCCACGGAGATCGCGGTGCGCAAGCACGACCGCCATGATGACGGCGCCAACCGAAGGAGCAGCGCGAAGGATACCGAGTCCTTCGGGACCCACATGCAAAATATCGCTCGCAAAGACAGGGAGCAGCGCAACGGCGCCGCCAAAGAGCACCGCGAAAAGATCGAGCGAAAGCGCGCCAAGGATGATCTGATTACGAAAGACAAATCGAAGACCGTTGCCGAGATTTTTTCCGATCGGCTCTCGCTCGCTTTCCTTCATCGGCACGTGCCGGTTCTTGATCAGCAGCAGTGCAGCGACTGCAATAAAGATCAGCGCGCCGCTTGTCAGGTACGTCTTCGTTGCGCCGATGACCCAAAAGAGTAACCCGCCGACCGCAGGACCGACGATGGCACCCGTCTGCCACGTCGAACTGCTCCACGCCGAAGCCTTCCCATACAGCTCTTTCGGAACCGTCTCGGAGACGAGCGCAAAAAATGCCGGTCCCGCAAATCCCGAGGCAAGTCCACCAATTCCCGCTGCGATATAGAACGGAATGATCCCGACAGCAGGATAGATCGTGGCGACGTTATGTGAAACAAAGGCGAGCGACAGGCTGATCGGAAGCCAGGCAGTTATCGCGGACAACGCAACTTTTTTTCGCGAATAGCGATCGACGATGTGGCCGGCATAAAGCGAGATCGCAAGATTCGGGAGCGCCTCGGCAAGCCCCATCAGTCCGAGCGCGAGCTTATCATGCGTCAGCGCATAAACCTGCCATTGCACGACGACATCCGCCATCTGAAAGGCTATCGTAAGCGCTAACCTCGAAAGAATGAAGAACCGAAAATCGCGAATGCGAAGCGGCGCGTACGTGTCGGTTTTGATCGCTGCTGATTTTGCCATGAGCGTCTACAAACAACGTAGCACGAGCTTTAGCTTGCGATTCATTCGTTCAAATGCTGCTCAATTTGCGCGGGCGATCCGAGTAAGGGATGCGACCATCGTCAGCATTAATGCGGGGAAGGCGAGACTCGCTCGCTGAAGCTGAGCTTCAAACTTCGTAGTCGATCTCCATCGTTACGGCTTTGCCGTTCGAATAATATTTCGCGGTGCCCGAAATTTGCTGAAGTCCATCTGTTCCGGATCCCTTGATGATCGTGAGCGTAGAAGTGAGCGCTCCGTTCTCGAACGTGCCGCTATCCGACATTACAAATGTACCGGCGTGGCCATTAAGCTTGCCATTCATGCGAATCAGTCCGACGTATTTTGCCGATGAAGTGTGGAGGTCATTCGGATCGAAGTGCGAATAAAACATCAAATATTCAACCGCACCCTCACCCTCGATCTCGCCGCCCTCGAACGTAAAAACTGCCGAGACTTTGTTGATCTTCATTTCAGACGAGATCTCCTTGATCGACGACTCGTCCCATTTCGTCGGTTTATAATTGCTGATTGCTTTCATTCTGCGGATTGATATAGTGCGGCAAAGATACGGACGCAGTAAAAATTTTAGCCTCAAGGCGCGCGTGTGCAAACTTAATTCACCAAAGAAGCACCCTTTGCCAGATGAATAGCCACTATTTGAATCGAAATCGAGGATTTGGACAAAGATTGAAAGAGCGTGTAAATCGTAAATTCATAATTAACTCTCTTGAAGAAAAGGGGGAGATAGGCCTTGATTTACTTTCGATTAGGATGCTAAAACGTATAAATAGGTATAATTGGTTCCATTTATGTCCAATTCAAAGTTGGCCGAGGCAATGGGGTCTGGGAACAGACGACCCGATGCAAGTTTGGTCATCGTATCTAATGGGCGGAAAAAACCCAGTGCACCCGTAGGGAGTCGAACCCCAAACCTTCTGATCCGTAGTCAGATGCTCTATCCAATTGAGCTACGGGTGCATACCTCTCGAATCATCGCCAAACGCGCAATTTTGCGCAGTTCAGCCGTTTTCTTCAACAGGGACTGCCACTAACGAATGCTCCCCATCGGAAGTTCTCTTAAAGGAGTAGAGATATGCGGGCGATTGCTCGACTCGTGATGCGTCGAAAGTTCGGGTAACCAAAATGGTACAAACTTTCGTATCTTTATGAGTCTAACCTGCTGCGGATTACCTCGGAGAAGGATCAATGGCGAATCAAATGATTCAGGCTTATGAAAAAATTAACGGGTCTTCTTGTGATCATCGGTGCGACCTTGCTTGCTGCGGCAACATCCTCTGCGAGCACCGTCCCAAACGTCGGTCGCGCTGCGGCTGCTGACAGTTCGATTATGAAGGTCACTTCGGTGCAACCAGCACTCGCTGACTCGGTGAAGTTCACTGGCGGAGAAGGCCGGATCTGGACCGTGCACGGATATCAGTCGGGCGTCGAAGTCTATGCGATATCGAGCGATTCCGCTGGCGTTTTATCCTGGAAGTTTCTAACAACAAAAGACTACCTCAGTGCATCGCATACCGGCACGGGAGATAGTCAGCGGATATTGCCCCGCAAGTGTTCAAAGCGTGAGTTGCCAGGATGTCCTCGCTATAGGTGATGGTTTAGCGAGCGAGGGAGACTACGACAAAGCTTTTGATACTGCTCGCTATTTCGTCGATCATTGCTCCGGCGAACCAAACTCCGGTGAAATATTCCGCGTGCTTGACGAGGTGCAGAGTCATGCAACGCAGTTTCACGGTGCTGCTGGGCAATTATACTTTCGAAACTATTTGATCGCCATTCTCTATGTGTCGCAAAGTGATCAGTGGTATTGTAATGATGCAATGACCCTTGTTCGTACGTCTCGAACGACAGGCGACACACTCCGTTTCCATTCCGGAGTGCCGATCAAAGGAACGCTTGCTCATCAAATGATCGTATCGAGTAAGATCACCGTCAATCCTTTCTCGAAGTCAACCGGCGTTGAATTCGATTTGAGTCAGATGGCATACGTACGAGTGGAGGTCTATGACGAACTGGGACGGATGGTTCAAGGCGATGGCAATGGCCACGTCTATGATCAGGGCTTACACATATTTTCGATTGATGCCCAAAGATGGTTACCCGGCACCTTCTACGTGCGGCTCTCTACCGGCAATGGAGAAGTTCGATCACTTAAGATCGTTAAGATAGAGTAGTGGTGGAAAACGCACGACATTATTGCGCCACCAATCTTTCGCGCGCCGGTTCAGAAGTCTCAGAATTATTCAAATCGGCATTCCTGCTATCACTTAAAATATCTCCTACGAGGAGTATTTGGTGCTCATCAATATTTGCCGATGATTCGAGGAGTTCTGATTTGAGATGTTCCCAGAACGTGAAGCCATATTTGTTAATGAAATAGAAGATCGAGAGTTCGCGCTCCTGGAGCGAATCGCGGGGCATGAGCGCAGAGAGAAGTTTTTCGAACTGGCTTTTCACGTTTGCGTGGCGTTTGCGATCGGCTGCGAGTGTCTTCGCGAGGAAATCGCGAATCGTGGTCGAGAGTTTTCCCTTTAGTGTCGTTAGTGCGTCGCCAAGCGTTGCGTCGGTGCGTGTGACTCCTTCGCGAAGTCCCTCCATCGCGGTTTCGGTTGATTGCATCGCCCGTTCAAAGTTCGGAGCAAGCTCGGCATCCGAAAGTCCATCGAGAAACGATTGCACTCTTTCGCGTCCCCCGCTTAATAGTTCTTCGATCGTGATGCCTTGCTTGTCAAGCAGTTTCTGAAAGCGATCTTCCACGATACTCGCGGTCAAGCGCGGCGCGATCATCGGCATCTGAATTCCAGCCCACTGATACGCCGATTTGAATTGTGCGAAATAGGCGATCTCGCCAGGTCCCGCAACGTAGGCTACCGTTGGCAATAGTGTGTCTTGATAGAGCGGTCGAAGCACCACGTTCGGACTAAATCGCTCGGGCTCAGTCGCAACCTTCGATAGCAGCTCGGTGAGCGTCAGGACGCGTTTTGTCGGCTGCAAAAAGAATGCGCGCTCTTGTCCCGATTCGAGGCCTTCTTTTTCAATCAGCGGATAGCGCTCGCCGCCATCGAGATAGAAAAAATTTAGTGCGCGGGGTTTTACTTGCGCATGGTAATGCTCTTCGAGTTCAGCAGTCTGGTGGATGATCGTCTCGCTCAGCTGCGGTGAGGTCGAGAGTTCTTTCGTGAAGAGTGTTTCGGCAAGTTGCTTTGCGGTTGCATCGTTGGCGTCGAGAACGAGAAGCCCATCCTCGGCAAAAAAGAGGTCGAGCAATTTTGCGAAGGCCGTTGCAAATGTTTGCTTTGCGTCGTAAGATCGACGGATCGTTTCGATCACCTGATCGGTGAATTCTGTTGGCTGCAGTGCCTCTCGAAGTTGCGAGATCGTTGCGTCGAGTTGTGCAGGCTCGATCTTGAGCGGGCCGATCTGCTTGCGCCATTGTTTTTGCGTCTGCGCGAGCGCTTGCGGCAGATCGCTCGGTTCATATCGAATGACGCGATACGTGAAGGCAGTGTCGAGCACCCCGATCGACGTCGCTTCTTCGATATCGTGATCTTCGGTCTCAAGCCAAAAGACCGGTACGAATTCAAGCTCGGGCATTTCGACTTTTAACTGCCTGGCAAGCTTAAGCGTCGTCAGAATTTTGTAGAGGGTGTAGAGCGGACCGCCAAAAATGCCAACCTGCTGACCAGTGACGATGGCGACAGCATTGGCTTGCGCAAGCCGCTCGATGTTGGCCGCGACAGCTGCGTTCAGTGTGCCATTGGCTCCATGTTGCTCGCGGAGTAGATTGGTTAACGTTTTTCGGTGCTCGGCATTCTTAGCCCAGCCGGCGGCTCGGTCTGTTACGAAGGTTTTGAACGCATTCGAATGAGTGCTGGGAGGTAACGTGAAGAAATTCTTGACAGGCGAATCGTTGAACCTGCCGACATAATCCTTAACGAGTGGAGAGAACTGTCCGATGTCCGAGAGCTTCATGCGTGCATTTGATCGTTGAGCATCACTGAACAGAATCGCGAAAGAAAAGTCGCCACAAGTCGTGGAGTCAATCGGGCGGTTGCGTGTTGAATGCCCGCAGCAAGACTACATTGATGGCAGAAGCACGAGAGATACTGATCTTATTCGATATCGATGGCACCCTCGTCAGGATGCGCGGCGACGTTATTCGTCCGATCTTCGAGGGGCTGTTTCGAGATGAATGCGCGCTTTCGATCGACTTGCAGGGCTTCGACTATAGTGGCAAAACCGATTCACAGATCGTTCGCGAAATGTCGGAACGTCTCGGCCTCAAAAAAGAAGATCACGAAGCGCTGCATACGCGAGCTATGACCTATATCGAGGAATCGCTTGCAAGATTAATGTCGGAAGAATCGCTGCGATTATTGCCGGGCGTGGTAGAATTGCTCGAAGCGCTTTCGAGTAGGACTGATTGCACGCTTGCAATATTGACGGGCAACACGCCAGGCGGAGCGAAGGCAAAGCTCGATGTCTTTGGGCTAAGGGAGTATTTCGCCTTCGGCGTTTATGGAACCGAGTCGCACGATCGGAATTTGCTTGGACCGATCGCACTCGCCAAAGCGCACGAATTACTCGGCAAGGATTTCGCCAGTGCGGATGTAGTGATAATCGGCGACAGCCATCGTGATGCACGATGCGCAAATGCGATCCACGCCCGAGCGATCATTACTCTGACCGGCAAAGAACTCCGTGAGGAATGTGCAAACGAGAAAGTCTTTCGTTTTTTCGACGACCTAACCGATACCGAAAAAGTGCTTCAAGCGATATTCACAACTGCATGATCATCGAATACCAATGCGCGGTCTGTGGCGAATTGAACGAAACGGTTTATGACGAATCGGCTGGTGCACTGCAGGAATATATCGAGGATTGCCAGGTTTGTTGCCGTCCGAACGTGATCCGGGTTTCGGTAGATGAGGAATCAGGAGCGCTCCGAGTCGAAACTTCGTTCGAGGAGTGAGTGGACATAATTTATTTTGAAGAATGGAGATGGAAGGGGATATCGGAAAAATGATGGAGCAGCTTCGGGGCGTGCAGGATCAACTCGCGAAAGTGCAGGAAGAACTCGCAGCGATGAGTGTTACTGCGGAAGCGGGCGGCGGAATGGTCTCGGCGACAGCCAACGGCAGGCAGCAGCTTGTAAGCATCAAGATCGAAAAGGAAGTGATCGATGTCAATGAAAAGGAGATGCTTGAGGATCTCGTCGTAGCAGCGGTCAACCGGGTGATGGAACGGGCGCGCGAGCTTTCGGAGACCAAAATGTCTGAGGCGACGCGTGGCTTTCTGCCCAACATTCCTGGCCTCTAACGAATGCTCTAATAACGAATGCTCTATACTTCCCCAGCGCTCGAAACTCTGATCGAACGGCTCTCCGGTTTGCCAACCATCGGAAGGAAGACGGCGCAGCGGCTCGCGCTTTTTTTGCTGAAGCAGCCGAATGAATATGTGCAGGGCCTCGCGATGTCGATCGGCGAGTTGAAGCAGAAAGTACGAACTTGTACGATTTGCGCGAATATCACCGAAGAAGATCCTTGTCCCATCTGCCGCAATACAAAGCGTGATCGCTCGATCATTTGTGTCGTCGAGGAGCCGAACGATGTGCTCGTAATCGAACGAACAAATGAATTCAAAGGCCTCTATCATGTGCTTGGCGGCTCGCTTTCGCCACTGGAAGGCATTGGTCCCGAAGATCTGAAAATTCGAGAGCTGCTCAGAAGACTCTCACCCGATGAAGGCGAACCGGTGCGTGAAGTGATCCTCGCGATGGATCCGAACGTGGAAGGCGAAGCGACGACGCTCTATCTTGCAAAACTATTGCGGCCAATCGTGGACCGTGTCTCGCGGATCGCACGCGGAATTCCGATCGGCAGCGATCTTGAATATGCGGACGATGCAACGCTCGCGCGAGCGCTCGAAGGCCGCACAACGATCTAAGGCTGCATGTGGTACCGAGAGTGGTTTCGCGACGCGAATTATTCGGTGGTCTATGACCATCGCGATGAAGAGGAAGCCGAATATCTTCTCGACCAGATCGAGCGAACGACCGGAAGCGATAAAACGCGGCGTGTGCTCGATCTCGCGTGCGGCTCTGGTCGTCATGCCATTTCACTTGCGCGGCGCGGATATAACGATGTTACCGGTGTCGATCTCTCGACAACACTTCTGGCTGGCGCTCGCACGGAAGCCGTGCGTGAAGGCCTCAAGATCAATTTTCTCGAGCAGGACATGCGGGCGCTCAAGCTCGATGGCACATTCGATTTGGTGCTCAACGTCTTTACAAGCTTTGGCTATTTCGAATCCGATAAAGAAAATGCTCAGGTCATCGATGCAGTAGCTGCGCTTTTAAGCCCGGAAGGAACGTTCGTCGTCGATTTTTTCAATGCCGATTGGGTTCGTACGCATGTCGTCGCGCATGATGAGCGTATCCTCCCTGATGGCAAACGCCTCGAACAAACACGCTGGATCGAAAATGGCCGCGTCGAAAAACGAATGCTCATTCGGGGAAATGCGCGCGGCGAAAGTGTTGCCGAAGCACAGGAATTTTTGGAATCGGTGAGGCTCTTTACCCTCAAGGATTTTCAGGTCATGTTCGCAAAAGCAGGACTTCGCATTCGATCGATGGCGGGTACCTATTCGGGTGTTCCGTTCGATGCCGAACGTTCGCCGCGACTCATCATGTTCGTTTCACGATGAGAGCCATTTGCCAAAGATCGTTCGTAGCCGTCGCCGGAGCAGTTACGCTCCTGCTCATCGTCACTGGTTGCGATCTCTTTTCGACGCGCACACCCGATCCGCCACAAGCGGGCACTACGTTTATCTGGACCTCGGCGACTACGATATCCAACTTGCTCGATAATTTCAAAGGAGCGCTCGAAGTTGTCGATGCGGCAAATTTCGCGAGAACGATGATCGCGGCGACCGATTCGCTTTCGGGCGGCGGCAATGGCGTTTACCAGTTTGTACCGCGCTCGGGCGTCGACAAAACGCAATTTAATGGGTGGAATGTGCAGAGCGAGCAGTCTGCTTTGACAAAGCTTCGCTCGGTGCTTCCGAAGGATCCGAGGATCACGGTCATCCTTTCGAATCTGCAGATCAATCAATCGAACGCGACAAGCGGGACGGTCGATGCGAGTTATAGTTTGCTGCTGCCGGTCGATCAATCGAGCGGCATCCCAGCGAGTGTTTCGGGGAGTCTGCACTTCCAGGTAGAACTTGTCACAACCGAGCAGTCAACGAAAGAGTGGAGAATACTCACCTGGACGGACGTTGCTGCGACGCAGGTTGGTGAATCTTCGTGGACCGATCTTAAACTGAAGCTGCTTTGATGCGAGTGCGCCTGATCTGGGTCTTCGCGTTTCTTGCGCTTGGCGTGGCTGTGCAAAGTTGCAACCCATTTTCTCCAAAAATCGACGACGGTCCTTCCGTTTCGAGTTTCGGCGATCCGACGACGATCGAAGGTTATTTTACTGCCTTCCGGTATTCCTATCAGTTCAAGGACACCACGTTTTACGCTTCACTTTTAGCGCCTGACTTTACCTTTAGTTATCGGGATTACGATCGCGGTCTCGATCTTGGCTGGGGGCGCGACGAGGAAGTCCGCACGACGAGCGGACTCTTTCAATCATCCGAATCGCTAAACCTCCTCTGGGGCAATGTTCTGGATTCGAGCAGCACGGCTACTACCTTCGACATTACACGCACCTATTCGCTCGACGTGACCTATAACGACGCTGACGTACAGCATGTCGATGGCCGAGCGATCTTTCATTTGATTCGCGATGCCCCCGGCACTCCATGGCGCGCCGAGCGATGGCGTGATGAATCAACATTATAGCCACGGTGCATCCCACGCTCACCGCACTCAAACATTCTTTCCGGCTCCTGGGTCCTGGCAGCACCATTGCGCTCTTGCTCGAAAAGCGCCGCAAGAAAAAGCATCATGTAAAAATGCTGCAGCAAGTCCGCACGGGCACGACGGGTGCAAAATTCCTGGGAACACCGTCCAAACTTGATCTTGCGGAATCCCCAGTTGACACCGAACAAATTTTCGAACGGGCGGACTCGATGCTGCGGGACGAAAATTATGTTTTCACCTTTCCGTATTCCATTCGCAGACTGCAACAACCGTGGAATTACGATCCGATCGAGGAAAAATATTGGCCGAAGCGATTTTACTCTGAGACACTTCTTCACGCGAGCGATACGCCGAAGGATGTAAAGATCGTCTGGGAGATCAACCGATTCAAGGATCTCCCGGCGCTCGCGCAGGCTGCTCTGCTCTGCGGAGAAACGAAATACGCAGACGAGATCCAACATCGGATGCTATCATGGATAGAAGATAATCCAGTTGCGAAGACGATCAACTGGTCGAGTGCGCTCGAGATCGCAATTCGGTTGGTCAGCTGGACGGCCTCGATAGCGTTGCTGAAGCAAGCTGGGATGAACATCAGTGCTGAGAGTCCGATCGGCAGAAGCATTTGGCAGCAGGTTCAATATCTTGCGCAGGATCTTTCGGTCGATAAGGTCGTCAGAAGCAATCACTTGATCGGGGAGGCCGCCGGACTCTTTGTCGTTGCGAGTTACTGGGACTACCCCGAAGCGAAAAGCCACACCGCACTGGCTCGAAGAATACTTGAGAAGGAGATCATCGATCAAACTTATCCGGACGGGTCGACGAAGGAATCTTCAACCTGGTATCATCAATTCGTCACGAATTTCTTTCAGATCGTTGAACGGGTAGCTGCGCAGAACGATCAGCCTATGAGCGGGATGTTTCACGATCGGCTTTCGAAACTGGAGTCGTTCCTTGAAGCGCTGCGGCCTGAGGTTGATTCGCAGAACGTGAACAACCTGGCTCGGATCGGCGATGGCGACGATGGGTGGGCAATCTATTTTGAGGGCGACCAAGCAATGTGGGTCGATCTTGTTTTTGGGAGGAGTTCGCGGAAGCATCCGAGCGCCGCGCTTTTTCCTCAAGGCGGTTATGCGACGCTTCGCTCGGGCAGGAATTTCGCCACAATGCGCGCCGGGCCCTTCGGCATGGGAAGCGAAGGTTTCAGCTCTCATGCGCACGACGATTGTTTGAGTCCGATACTGTATATCGAGAACATACCGGTGCTTGTCGATCCCGGCACGTACGTCTATAATGGTTCGCCAGCAAAACGGAGCGAATACCGCGGTGCCGATGCGCACAATGGTGTCGAGATCGGTTCGCTGAACCGCGCAACTCAGAAGTTCAATTTTGGCTGGAAGTCTGTACGGCCCGATGCGACCCTCATCGAGGCTGCCTCCGACGAATCGGCAGTTTGGTGCACCGCAAGTTATGGCGAGACGAGACAATCACACGAACGAGAAATTCGTCTCGAACAGGCGCGCTTTATTGTAAGCGACAAGTTTGCATTGCGATCGAAGGCAAACGTGACGCTCCGCTTTCATTTTGCTCCTGGGTGGATTCTGCTTGCACTGAGCGGCAACACGGCCACGCTTGCCCTGGGGGATCGAAGGATATCATTCGAGATCACTGGCGCTGAGTGCGATTTGAGCAGCCTCGAATATAATTATTCGGCCAGCTACTTACGGGAGGAGCCAGCGATCATGTTGATCGTGTTGGCCGAAGTGTCGATTGAGAAGATAGTGAGCGAGTTTATCATGCACTAATGTTATGGGAGAATCCGACTTCGCCGACTGCCGTTCTCGTTCGCACATCGGACTCATTCGCCCGCCTGTTTGTTAAGCCCTGTCAATGAAATTATCGGAGCATCTCGACAAAGGAATCTGGACCGTACTCGACAAGGGGCTGCTCTTGCTCTATGGCTTTTCGGTGATCCTTGTCGTCGTCAATGTATTGAAGCCGGAGGAGTGGGGCATTTTCTCGCTGTTCCAGTCTTTCTTTTTGATCCTCTGTGTACTTTCCGATTCGATCTTTTTGCAGCCGATGGTGAAATTCGCCAGCGAGCACGAAGCGGAAGTCGAAGAGGTGCTCGCCGCAAGTTTTAATCTGTACGCATTTTTCATGCTCCTCACGGGCGCGACCATTGCGCTCTTAAGCAGTCTGCTCGCCAATGTGTACAAGAGCAGCGAACTTGGCACCATGCTCATGATGATGCCGCTGCTCATCTCACTGCATATTTTCCGGAACGTAGGTATTCGCTACTTGCAGATCACGTACCGGATCAAGGCGATCTTCTGGGTCGATCTTGGACTCTTCGGTTCGGTCGTGGTGATGGCCGTTGTAGCGGGAATGATGGGATGGTTTCATAACGCCACGCAGTTCATGCAGATGAATATGATCGGCGGAGCGATTTCGAGTGCTGTCGCAATCGGACTTGGCTGGAAAGGGTTTCGGAAGATGCCACTTCTTCACGTGCCTCGCGGAGAATATAGCAGACTCATTAATTTTGCAAAATTCCAGGCAGGCACGAGCGCGCTGCTAACGCTGCAGCAGTGGTCCGATGTGCTGATCGTGGGACTCTACTGGAATCCTGCGGAAGTTGCTGTGTATACGGCAGCAAAAACGATCTACCGCTTTCTCGATGCAGTGCGCGAAGGTGCGACACTGCTTGTGGTGCCGGTGAGCTCAAAGCTTTATACAGCCAAAGAACATCTCAGTCTTCGCACGCTCATCGAAAAACTTTTGCTTCTCGGATTTGCCGGGCTTGTTCCGATCTCGCTCGTACTGATTGTGATTTCGCCGCAGCTTGTCCACATCATTTATAAAGGAAAATATGACGCGGCCTCTCCGATCTTTCAGGTGATGATGCTCTCGGGCTTCACGCTGCCGCTCTCGCTTATCGGCACGAATGTATTGATCGGGATCGGCAAAGCGAAGAGCTTGTTCCTTTCCACGCTCGGCGCCACGCTCATATTCTTTATTCTCTGTTTCGTCTTTGTTCCCCTAATGGCTTCGATGGGTGCCGCGATCGCAATCGCAATTTCGATGACTGCGCTTGGTGCGTTCACCTATATCGCGATGAGGCGCGAGATCGCGCTCACCTTTACGGGCACAATGTCGCATGCGCTTACTGCCCGCGAGAGCCTCGCATTGCGACTCAAAGCCAGAAAAGAGGCCGCCGGAAAAGTCGATAACACTCCCGGACTGTGACCCGTAGCATTCCAAAAAAACTCTTTTATATCTATGCCTGCGCCGTAGCCATTCGGCTGCTCTTCGTAGTGCTTTATCCCAGCGTGAATTACTACGGAGGCATTACCGGCGAGTATCTCGACGCGACCACCAACCTCCTGACTGGTCATGGACTTTCGGCCTACGTTGACACTGCCCCGTATAACTCGGGCGCAGTGCACATGGCCTATCTTCCCTTCATTGGCCGACCGGTCGGGTATGTGCTTTATTTCGCCGTCATCGCGCTTATCACCGGTGTGGCTCCCATCGCCTTTCAGATCGGACAGGCTTTCATCGTCGCTTGTGTCGTGTTCCTCGTTTATAAGCTGACGAAGTTGCTTTTTTACAATTCGCCGAATGTGGAGAGGATTGCAATCGGCTCTGCATGGCTCGCCGCGCTCTGGCCAAATGCGGCGCGCTTCGATGTTGTGCTGCTGCCCGATGGCTTCACGACGCTTATTATGCTCGGCCTTGCGATCGCGCTTACCAAATTTGCCCGCGATCATCAAACAAAACATTTACTCATCGCTGCGGCATTGCTCGCGGGCTCGATCTATCTGCGGCCCGACCTCGTGCTCTTCCCATTTTTTTTGCTTCCAGTGCTTTTCGTGATCCTTCCATGGAAGAAAGCAATCAGTGGATTTGCAATCATGATCTTGATACTCGGTGCGGCGATCGGGATCAACACGTTGAAGAATTATGCGCTCAGCGGCGAAATCCTGCCGCTCAATCTTGGCAGCGGTACGACGATGTACGAAGGCATTAGTCAGTTTGGCGATACGCTCGGCACGACGTACGCCGATGAACGGGTAGCGCATAATAAGCTGAATACGAAACAGCTTTTTTATCCGAACGGCAAAGCGCACGATCAGGCGCTCTTCAGCGAAGCAGTCGACACGATCAAGCATCACCCTCTTTTTTATGCAAGTCTGGTCGTGCGGCGCATACCGTTGATGTTCACCGTTCGTGGGCTTTTCTTTACTGACTCAGTCTCCTACGCAAAACCGGGCGACGATCTATCGCAACGCTTTCCGGGCAAATACATCACGATGCTCAAGCAGGCGCCGGTCGCAACCATCGTCCGATTTTTGTCGCCGATCATCGGCTGGCTATTGATTATCGCCGCACTTGTCGGGCTTATCTACGCCTGGCGCCGATCCCGTAACGAACATGTCATGGTCGTCCTGATCCTCGTTTACTTTATCGTTACCCATCTGGCCACGAATGTGGAGCCCCGCTATTTTTATCCGGCCGTGCCGCTGCTATATGGGTATGCGATAAGCGTGCGCTTCATAGTCGGAAACAGGCGTAAACGCGTCGCAAAATAATCTCTGTAGACGTAGAGCGAACTTCAGCGAACTGCAATCGAAAGGGGAACAGGGAGCTGGGAACAGGGAACAGGGAGCTGGGAACGGCGGATTGGGAACAGGGAACAGCGAAACGTAGCGCGAGCTTTATCTTACGCTTGATCACCGAAGCTCAACTGCACTGCAACCGAACGGCAAGATCTTTCAGGCGCACGGTCTTCTGGCTGACCGATCAACTTACAGGCGCCTTCAAGATGACTCGCTTAATAGGTTTCCTTGAAGTCACACGTAAGAGCTGCTGATATAGCGGTTCGATCACCACGCAAAAAGTAATTTGCTGGCGATGACGAATTTGTGTTTTCGGGTGAACTCCACGCGCCATTTTTTCGTAGTAAAATAAACGAATTAGCGGGAATCCCTTCTCGCTCGGCGCGGTTAGTTACGGTGCTGATTCAAGCACCATACGAGATCCCAAGTCTTCATTCATAACTTTTAGCGACTATGTCATTCCAGGACCAGGCAACGAAGGATGCGCGCAAGCGGGCGCTGCAGACCGCGATGGATGCGATCGAAAAGAACCATGGCAAGGGCTCCGTCATGCGCCTTGGCGACGCTCCGCATGTGAAGGTCGAGGTTATCCCAACCGGTTCGCTTTCGATCGATGCTGCGATCGGCATTGGCGGCGTTCCTCGCGGACGTGTGATCGAGATCTTCGGACCGGAATCGTCCGGAAAGACAACGCTTTGCCTTCATATCATTGCTGAAGCTCAGAAGCGGGGCGGCAATGCTGCCTTTATCGACGCAGAGCACGCGCTCGATGTCGGTTATGCAAAGCGTCTCGGGGTGAACACCGAAGAACTGATTCTTTCCCAGCCCGAATTTGGCGAACAGGCGCTTGATATTCTCGAACAGTTGGTACGTTCCGCCGCGCTTGACGTGATCGTAGTCGATTCCGTCGCAGCGCTCACGCCACGCGCCGAGATCGAAGGTGAAATGGGCGATGCGCAGATGGGCGCGCAGGCACGACTCATGTCGCAGGCGATGCGTAAGGTAACGGCAGTCATTGGCAAGTCGGGCACAACGGTGATCTTTACGAATCAGCTTCGCTCGAAGATCGGTGTGCTCTATGGCAATCCCGAGACGACGACCGGTGGAAATGCACTCAAGTTCTACGCATCGTTGCGTCTTGACATTCGCCGTCGCGATGCGATCAAGGAGGGTACGGAGATCATCGGTAACCGCGTGCGTGTGAAGGTCGTAAAAAACAAGCTTGCGCCGCCATTCCGCGAAGTTGAGTTCGACGTGCTCTATAACGAAGGCATTTCGAAACTTGGTGATATGATCGATGTTGGCATCGAGCACGATATCATTCAGAAGGCAGGTTCGTGGTTCTCGTTTGGTGGCGAGCGTATCGGTCAGGGACGTGAATCGGTCAAGGTATTCTTGAAGGACAATCCCGATGCATTCCTGAAAGTCGAGACTGCCGTCCGCAAAAAGCTTGGTATCTCGCTCGACGAAGAGCCTGCACCGGCTGCGACCAACGGCGCGGCTGTGGCCGCCGGCGGACCGCTCCCCGACGAAAAGGCAATGCGCAAGCAAAAGGCAATCGCCTAAGTTCGCATTCAGCACGCATACTCAGCACTGAGTCATGACTGGCACGATCACCTCGATCACTCGCCAAAAACGTGATAAAGCCCGCGCTTCGATCTTTATCGAAGGCGGGTTTGCTTTTGGCCTCGAGCAGCAAACGATCGAAGAATTCAGGTTGCGCAAGGGAGACTATATCGATGAGGATCAGTTTGCGACGCTCATCGACTTCGATTACTCGATCTCGGCAAAAAGGATCGCTCAGCGCTATCTCAATCATCGCGCACGAAGTGAGCGTGAAGTTCGATTGCGTCTGGAACGGGAAGAAATTCCAGAAGCGATCATCGACCGGGTCGTTGAGAGCTTGAAATTCTATTCGTTGATCGACGACGAACTTTGGGCGCGGGCTTACGTGAACGATCGCCTGATACGAAAGCAAGTCTCCGCCAGCGAAATAGCTCGGGAGTTAAAACATCACCGTATCGACCCTGAGATCATCGAATCGACGCTCGCGCAACTGGCCTCGGCCGAGAGCGACCACGACCGCGCCAAAAAGGCCGCCGGAAAATGCTGGCCAAGATATGCGAAATTACCCGAGGAGGAACGCAAGCACAAGTTTTATTCGTATTTGCTGCGTCGGGGGTTCTCGAGGGATGTCGTGTCCGTCGTCTATTCTGACGTAAGTTTGTAACGTTTCGTGTAACATTGAATCGCGCTTGCGGACCACATTCGTATCCGAACGCGCTTAGCATAAGAAGCATGTATATCACCGTCCGGCGCTGGAAGTACGATCCGAAGCAGCAAAAGGATATCATCCAAAAGCTTGAGGTCGGGTTGCTTCCTATCCTCACCCGCGCCTTAGGTTTTGTCGATTACACAGTATTCACGGATGAACAGGAGCATATTTGCTCGGTAAGCACGTTTACCACACGTGCAGGAATGGAAGAGGCGAATGCCACGGCGACCGAATGGGCTCTCGAGCATCTCATCCCGCTGCTGCATGGAACACCAGATGTCATTCAAGGTGAAACCTTGCTAATGCAATAAATGGCGTTTCTTCCGTAAACAGACACGAGGCGAGCTCGCCAACGTGAAACAAACGACTCTTCATGTCCAGCAAGCGTATTTTGCTTGTCGATGATCATCTCGATACGAACCGGGCGGTAACAGTTCTGCTCGAGCGCAGAGGGTACGCGATCGAATCGGCCACATCCATGCAGGCCGCGATCCAGCTTGCCGGTGAGAAGGTATTCGATCTGATCATCAGCGATATTGGCTTGCCGGATGGCTCGGGTATCGAACTGATCACAGCACTTAAGAAAAACGGCCCTGTACTCGCCATTGCCGTTTCGGGTTATTGCTCCGAGGAGGACGTCAAACGGAGCAAGGATGCAGGCTTCGCGGAGCATGTCGCCAAACCGTTCGATTTTGCGCAACTGGAATTGCTGATCAAAAGGCTGCTTCCCGCCAGTTAATAAATTACAGTTTTCTTTGCTTTCGGCGCAGAAAGTATCTAGATCTGTTGAGCCTGTTATCAACAACAATGATAAACCGGAAGCCAGGGTTCGTCTTCTGGACCGGTTTCGTCGCCATACTCGCATGCCTGGTCTATCCACCATATCATGAGTGCGCGTGGAATAATGATGGCAGACCACATCCTGACCGAGTCACCTATCGATATATTTTCGAAGATCAGCCGGACCCTCTTTCACGTGTGCTCTACATGGTCGCTTTGTCGCGTCTCGGGATCGAATTCGCTGGGATAACAGCACTCTGCGCCCTCGGATACTGGCTTGGTGCTAAAAAGCAGTGGTCAAAACGCGACCGAGAGGCCTGATATCTCATCTCCTGCCGAAGTAAGCAATCGTTGTGCATGAATATTCGCTCATTGAGCGCCTCGAGTGAAGTAAACGAGGGGACGCCCGTGTCTTAATATTAGCAGAATCCTATGGGTGGTTCCGAAAAATACGTCCGTCGAAACAATTGTTGATTATTTCCGTCTATACGAGTCGAAGAGTGGCATTCGGGGGTTGCAGAGTTTTGCTCCAGGGAAGTACTTCGAAGAAATGAACCGGATTTCTTGGAGTTGGTCGAAAAATTTCGTACTTTTGCCCGTCGGGAATGGATGGAGAACATGTTCGGGATAGCCCAAGACAACAATCCTCAATTCCAGAAAGAATCCCACGGTTTTCGAGACTGGGTGGGTCATTTTGGGGATTTTTTGAGTCCATCAGCCGCCCATTTGCGTATTTAGTAAGAGGCGCTTGAAAAGAGGCGCTTGAACGGGCAATCGGAGTGGCATATGGATAGCGGCAGGGGATTCCGGCAAAGTTTATTGAGGGCAAGGTTAAAAGTTAAGTAAAGAAGGGGCAAGAAAAGTGAGTTACGGATTAACACTAAACCAGTTAGACGAGAAGGGAGTACGGGACCGCCATCGCGATTTTGAACGCGAGGCAATGCCGCATATCAACGCGCTTTATAATTTCGCGTTGCGCATGACGGGCGATCCTGACGATGCCAATGATCTGTTGCAGGAGACCTACATGAAGGCCTACCGGTTCTGGGACAAATTTGAGCCCGGTACCAATTGCAAAGCATGGCTTTTCCGGATCATGAAGAATTCGTATATCAACATTTATCGCAAGGAGAGCAAAGAGCCCGATAAAGTCGATTACGAGGACATCCAGAATTTCTACAACACCATTCGCTCGGAATATACCGATCCGAACGACATGGAGGCACGGCTTTATCGTAATTTGCTCGACGATGATCTTACGCGCGCGGTCGAATCGCTGCCCGAAGATTTCCGAACCGTCGTCATCCTTTGCGACATCGAAGGCTTCACGTACGAAGAGATCGCCGAGTTCGTCGACTGCCCAATAGGGACTGTCCGTTCTCGCTTGCATCGGGGCCGAAAGCTGCTTCGTAACAAGCTGATCGAATACGCACGTGTCCGCGGCTATAATGTGGAAGAAGAACGTCATCGCAAGACCGGCGCACCAGGCGAAGAATTGCTTGAAGGCGCTGAGGCCGATATGCCGACTGCTGAACAAAATGGGACGATGTAAGCGCCCGAAATTCTATGAAAAAGGCTCGCCGATCGGCGGGCCTTTTTTTATGACTTTTTTCTAAGACCGGTTTTCAGATCCTCACTTCACTCCGTACTGCCGAAGGTCATAGAGAAGCGCATCGACATATTCATACCGCTTTTGGATCGCCTTCTGATCGAGTTTGCCATCGTGCCAAACGTCGGGGTCGTGCATGGCTTCCCCGCCGACCGATTGCTTCAAGTACCAGATTGCGGTGTTCGAGTCATGGACCGCCTGGAGTTCCTGATCCATGCTGAGCATTGCGTGGACAACGCTATCCTTAAAATCGGGATAGAGCATGACATAGTCATAAGCTGCGGCCTCGTAGAGTCCGGCAGTCCGAAGATCGGTCGCCCGCGTAAAGGAGTAAGGATAGGAAACGCCGTGGATCGTATCGACACGCGCGACATCATAATGAACGCGTTTCGAGATCACTTTGCTCGAACAGCCATTTGCGAGTACGAACGCGAGGAGGCCGAGCATAACGCTTGGCCACACATAGTTACGGAATCCCGACAAAGAAGTTTGGCTGCGCATCAATGGAACATAAAGTCGGCGCGTGTCATCTTTGAACGATCGCCCACCGCGACCCAGTAAATGTCATGCAGATAGTTGTGCATCGCACTTTGAACATCTGCTGTCGTGACTCCATTCATCGACTTAATAACATCGGTCGCGCCGTGCCAATCTCCCGTTTCAAGGAGCGAACTGTAAAGCCGTTCGGCCACTGCGATGTTCGATTGCTGCGACATGTAATATTCAGTGATGAACTCCGCGCGTCGATCCTTCAGCTCTTTGGCTGTGATTCCATCGGTGCGTATTTTGCCGAGTTCACGCGTAATAACGTGGATCGTCGAGTCGGGGGTGGTTGTCGACACGCTTACCTGACCGTAATATTTGCCTGCACTGCCCCGGATCACCGAGTGCGGTGAGTAGCTCAGGTTTCGCTTCGTTCGAACTTCCTCGTAGAGACGATCGTCAAGTACCATCGATCCCATCATGATCGGCCAATATGCGGCGTCACGTTTTGACGGTGCGAGATATCTTCCATAGATATAGGCCGTAGGCACCACGCGGTTATCTACTACGAGATCGGTGCCTGTTGTTCCCGAAACGAGCGGGTAGGCCGAGCGTACAAAAGTGCCGACAGGAAGGGTCGCAAGATCGCGGTGGATCATTGTCGTTATCTCCGGACGGCTCACATCACCAACGATGACGATCGTCATGCGAGAACGCTCCAACTCCTTATCGTGATACGCTTTCATCTGAGCCACGGTGATGGCATTCACATCGTCAACCTGCGCCGGGCGCCACGCCGTAACGCCCTGCGACCAGATGCTATCGATTGTGAATCGTGTTGAGCCTTCCGGATCGGCATGCCTGCCCACGATATCGGAGACCGCCTGTACCTTGAGCCTCGAGAGTTCGTCGGTGTCGTACAACGGATTTCTCAAAACGCTGGTAAAGATCTTCCAGGATTCAGCAAGTTTCGGTTTCACGCATGAAAGCAAGAACTGTGCATCGAAACGGCTGACACCCGCATCGATCGAGCTAACAAGCCGTGAGAGTGCTTCGCGGTATTGCGCTTTCGAATATTGCTCGCTGCCACTCGAAGTTGTGACGGCTGCCATCATATTTGGTAGCGCCGGGTTCGCTGTCTCGCCTCGGCCAAAGCCACCCTCAAGCCCGACGACAACCGAGACGATCTGATTCGCTTTGGTCGGTTCAAGAAGTACGTGAATGCCATCGACCGAGAAATCTTCAACCTGCGCACTCGCTTCGGAATAAACCACGGTGGCGCAAAGAAGAACTGCTGCCGCGCAAAAGAGAACGCTCCAGAATGCATGAGACCTAATGAAGATTGAATGGTTCATTGGAGGACCTCCGTTGGCTTGAAGTTGAGTTTGTCGAGATTCTCACGGCTGCCACCGATCGCAAGCACATAAGGCTGCCCGATGAGATATTTGTTGAGATACTGCTTGATGTCCACCCACGTCAGCGCTTTCACGTTCTTGACATAGTTCTTGTAATATTCTATGCCGGTTACGGCCCAGGTGAAGGCGCCGGTGCCAGTTATAAAATTCGTTGGGTTTTCCTGATCGTAAAGCCTCTGGATCGCCAGTTTCTCCTTCGCATTCTCAAGCTCCTGATCGCTGAAGTAATCGGGCGATGTCCAGAGTGTCATTTGCTCGTTGACCTTCTTGATGGCTTCTTTCGCCTTGTCCACCGTCGTTTCGAGCGAGAGCGAAACCGGTCCGACGTTTTGCTGCGTGTAGTAACTCATATTCATATTGAGCGCAAGGCCGGGATCGAGCAGCGCCTGGTAGAGTTTGGAAGTCGAGTTGGTCACGATCGTGGAGAAGAGATCCGCGGCGTAGGTGTTCTTATTATCCTTGCCGATGCTTGGTCCGAAGTAGTTGAAACTGATCGTGATCGTGGGTACACCCGGAGTCTCGCGAACGATCAACTGCTTCTGCAACGGTGCGAAGTTGGGCGGTGTATACGTGGGAAATGGTACAGGTCCTCGCTTCCAGTTGCCGAGATACTCCTGCGCAAACTTGTAGACTTCGTCGGGATTTACATCGCCCGAAACAAGCAGCGCCGAATTGTTCGGAATGTAAAATTTATGCTCGATCGCGAACATCTTTGGCGGTGTTGCCGATTTGATCACCGGCCGCTGGCCAAGTGGCTCCTTGCGAACGAGATTGTTACCCCACATCGCACTATCGACCGCACGCGAAAGTGCGAAGCCTGGATCGGCTTCATCCCGATCGAATTCGCCAAGCACAACTTCGCGCTCGCGTTCGATATCCCCTGAGTCGAACGCCGGAGCAACGATCGCATTCGACATGAACTCGATGCCCTTCTTCAAATTTTCCGCCGGCATCGTAAAGTGATACTCGACCATTTCTTCGTGGGTCGATGCGTTGTTCGACATCCCAAGTTCGCGGTTGCGTTCGTTGAATTCGTCCTCACTCGACATCACACGATTCTTCTTAAAGAACATGTGCTCGTAGAGGTGACTGAGTCCCGCAAACTCGTCGGACTCCGTGTACGAGCCGTTCTTCGCTACATAATCGACCGTCGCGATCGGATAGAGATGATTTACGACGACCACGATCTGGAGCCCGTTGGGAAGCGTTTTGACCCAGAAAGGATCGTCAGCAGAGCGTGCCCTTCCCGATTGGGCATGCAGGTTTCCGAAAGCTCCACAAAAGAAGACTCCAAACGAAACGAGCAGAATAACTAAACTGAACCGGTTCTTCATTGAAATTGCATCAGTGACGAGGGTGAATGAAATGCAAAAGTACGGGAGGAATGGGGAGTTGTTGCGGAGGGACTATAGTAATGACGCTCTGACACCTGCTTTTCGTAGCCTAAAATCGCTTGCGCCCGACTTCTACGGAACAATGACCGATGGCACGATTTTGTCACCCGCACCAGTGTTGAAGAGTGATAATTGCGGACGTTCTGTGTCCATACTGGAGTCACGTGGCGGTCGGTCATTTCGGGTGAGCATATTCTGTGAAGAAAATTCAATCGAAGCTTTTTCGTTTTCTTGGTCTTGTCATGACTCTCGTTATCCTAGTGCCGCTCTCAGGCTTTGCTCAGGATGGACCGATCGACGAGGTCGGCGGCGTCGATGTACTTGGCGGGCGTACTGTCACGACGACGCAGGGCGTGGCTCCGCATCAGAGATTTAAGAATAATTTTTACCGGGTGACCGGCAGCTTTGGCCTCAATGCCGGTTTGATCAACGATGCGCCTTCCGTATTTGCGATGTTCGGTTCGTATCAGGTTGGTCACGACGTGCTCACAGGCGGGTTTCTTTCAAGCAACAGCACAAACCGAATTCGCAAAACCTGGATCGAAGGCGATCTCCTTTATGGATACGGCTGGGACGGGTATGACTTCGGATATTTCTCTAAAGGAGCAACCAACTTTTGGGTGACCGCTTCAGCAGGACTTGGATTTGTAACCTATGACGTTCGCGCAAGAAGATTTTCTCGCTTCAGTCCGCCTCCGCCAATCGATTCAACGCTGCCTCAAAATTCCTATCAATATGGCGTAGGACTTCCCGTGCAGCTGCAGGCAAGCTATGCGATCACTCATTACCTCGGCTTCAGTGCGACTCTGTTCGCAAATTTCAATAAGATTCAGATCACTTACGGCACCATGGCGGGCGTGCAGATCGGGTGGTTTTAGGTGACCATCGATGGTCTAAAGGCAGCCGTGAGCCTCTCTGGCATCGGCGGTAATCCACTTCCAACACACCGCAACGGACAGAGCACGCGGGACGGACTCGCGCTTGCGAATGTTGAAGTGCGCATGAAAGGAAACAGAACGTGAATCCAACTGTATTATTGCTCCCATTTGCAACGCTTGCCGAAGGCGACGAAGTATCCGCAAAACTTGCGAGGCAGGTTGCGCGATTGATCGGTGCCGATCTGGAGCGGGCGTGTGCTGGGCATGGGCTCAAAGCGAAGTATCTCTCTTCTCGTGGTACCGATCGCGATGGAAAACCTGCACTGGCGGCCACGAGCGTGATGCCGAAGCTTTCGGACATGACGCAAGCAGGCGAAATGTACGGAGCCGAAATTGTCTGCGCAGGACAACTCGCGATAGGCGATCGTGATGTGCATTTTGAAATTCATCTCGCCGCAACAAAAAAGCGGGACGCAATGCAATTCTCCAAACGCTACGAGACCTTTCCAAGTTATTTTTTCGATGCACTCGAGGAGGTGAAGCTTCGCATTACTCAGACGCTTGGTTTGACGCTTTCGGATGAGGAGCGCGTGGATCTCTTTCAACGTCAGACCGAAAGCTGGCAGGCATTACTTTTTTTTCTACTCGCTGAAGATGAACGTTATGGCCTCACGATCGGTATCGAGCCACTTGATCTGTTGCAGCCGATTGAGTTATATAAGCAGGCGCTTACCGTTGATCCCGGTTTTGGAGCGGCTAAGAATGCACTGGAGCATTACCTCATCATGCTGCTCGAACGTTCGGATATTCCGCAGACGGAATTGGGAACACGTATTAAGGGCATCGAACAATATCTTGATCCCGAGCTACGCAAGGTTATACACGAGGTGATCCATCTCTCCTAAGGGCATCCTGCGGATGCCCCTACGCCTCCAGTAAACTTTGTCGTTGTGCTTCGAGTGTCTCTGCAATGATTGCATCGTTGTGCGCGACACTTATAAAGTAAGCTTCGTATTGAGAGGGCGCGAGGTAGACACCTCTTGTTAGCATCCCTCGAAAATATTTGGCGTAACGCTCGGTGTCCGAAGTTGTCGCGCTTTCGAAATCTGTTACTTGATCGTCGGTGAAGAAGAGCGTTGCCATCGAGCCAACGCGGTTCTGCTGGGCTGATATTCCAGCATCCTCAAGATTTTTCTTTGTTCCGGCCTCCAGCGACGCAGAAGCTCGTTCGAGCTGGTCGTAAAAAGATTGCTCCTTAAGTTCATTTAGCGTCGCAATGCCAGCAGCCATTGCGAGCGGATTGCCGCTCAGCGTACCCGCCTGATAGACCGGCCCGAGCGGTGAGATCTGCGACATGATCTCGCGCTTGCCTCCGAACGCTCCAACAGGAAGTCCGCCGCCGATGATCTTGCCGAGCGTTGTTAGGTCGGGCTTTATATTGTAGATTTCCTGCGCACTCCCGCGAGCAACGCGAAAGCCTGACATCACTTCATCGAAGATTAGAAGGATACCATTAGTATCGCAAAGCTTGCGGAGTCCAGTCAAAAAGTTTTGCGTCGAAGCAACAACGCCCATATTGCCAGCGACAGGCTCGATGATGATCGCAGCGATCTGATCCTTGTTCGCATCGATCAAAGCCTCGACACTCTGAAGATCATTAAAGCGAGCGTTAAGTGTATCGCGAGCGGTGCCTTCAGTAACCCCAGGAGAATTTGGAGTGCCAAGCGTCAGTGCGCCGGAGCCCGCTTTGATGAGAAAGCTATCGGCGTGGCCGTGATAGCAGCCTTCGAACTTGATGATCTTATCACGGTACGTGTAGCCGCGCGCGAGACGAATGGCCGTCATCGTTGCTTCAGTGCCGGAGCTCACCATTCGTATAAGCTCGATCGATGGCAGAAAGCTTTTGATCAACTCCGCAAGCTCGATCTCGAGTTCAGACGGCGCACCAAAGCTTGTTGCGATGCGGGCCTGACGTTCGATCGCTTCGATCACCGCTGGATGACCGTGGCCAAGGATGAACGGACCCCACGAGCCGACATAATCGATGTAGCGATTGCCGTCGGCGTCCCACAAGTAGCAGCCTTCGGCGCGCGTCATAAAGATAGGGTCGCCGCCAACAGAGCGGAATGCTCGAACCGGCGAATTCACGCCGCCCGGAATAGACTTGCACGCACGCGCGAACAGCGCTTGACTTTTTGTGTGATTCATCGAATAAAATTATTCGCCCTTGAGCGCTGCTGCAGCCGCAAGAGCAAAGTAGGTGAGTATGATCGAAGCACCGGCGCGCTTGATGGTGGTGAGCGATTCCAACATCGTACGCTTCTCATCGAGCCAG
>JBBSDW010000007.1:0-40092 GCA_038240295.1 Kapaibacterium sp. (SeqCode) | reverse complement strand
ACTGCTGGAGTGGAATCGGAAAGCCTTCTTAATCTTCGAAGGATCGCACCAACAACAAGGCAAAGGAAAATCAGAATGAGATTGCTCACGCAGGCTCAGATCTGTCCGACGAGTCGCTTACGTAATAACTCGAGCGCCGAGACGGTCGAGCGCTCGCGGATGATCTGGCGGTCACCGGTGAAGTGATGGTGGAATGCCTGGGTGCCGGTTGCGTCGGAGATCGCGATCCATACCGTCCCGATCGGTTTATCCTCGCTGCCACCTGTTGGGCCGGCAATTCCAGTGATCGAGATCGCAAGATCGGATTTTGTTTCGTCGCGCACGCCTTCCGCCATCGCGAGTGCGGTTTCTTCGCTGACGGCGCCATATTTTTCAATCACGGTTTGCGGCACACCAAGCTTCCCGATTTTGATCGAATTATCATAACCGACAACCCCACCGAGAAAAATATCTCCGGCTCCTGCGACTGAGACAATTCGCGACGCAAGCATACCTCCCGTGCAACTCTCGGCGACCGAGAGCGTCTTGTTCGCTTTTGATAACAGGCCAGAGACGATCTCTTCGAGTGTTTCATCGTCAACGCCGATGATGTACTTTTCGGCAACTTTGCGAATCCGTTTCTCGATGCGTCCGATCTTGCTTACCACTTCTCTGCCGCTCGCGCCCCGTGCGCTGATTCGCAAGCGCAGGAGCGGCACGTTCGGAAGAAACGCGAGCGTCGCATTCTCTTCAACGATCCGGTCGATCGGTCCCAGCATTTCAGCGAGTGATGACTCCCCGATGCCCGTGGTGATAAGCGTTCGATGCTGAATGACCGACCTCGAACGTGCGGAAAAGTTTTTCTTGAGTTGCTTGAGCAGCGAATCTTCCGTGATCCACTTCATCTCGCGCGGAACTCCTGGCAAGATCACAAAGGCTTTGCCAGCGACGCTATAGAACAATCCTGGCGCGGTGCCGGCATGATTTCGAAGCACCGTAAATCCCTCGGGGATCATTGCCTGTCCGACATTGGCTTCGGGCATTTTTGCATAACCGAATTTCTTGAAACGCTCTTTTACCGCGCGAAGGGTCGGGGCGTGGAGCGTGAGCGATTTCTTGAAAAATTTTGCGACGCTTGCTTTGGAGATGTCATCATGCGTCGGACCCAGGCCGCCGGTAACAATCACGACATCATGCTCCTTCCAACCGCGTTCGAATGCTTTCGCGATCGCTTTTGGATCGTCGCCTACCGTTGTGATGCGTGCGACAGCGATGCCGATCTCGCCCAGCTTTTTGCTCAGATACGTGGCGTTCGTATTGACGACCTGGCCGATGAGGAGTTCGTCACCGATCGATATGAGTTCAGCTTTCAACTGTTGCCTCACACGATAAAGCGATGAAACAACATGGTAGCGCCATGCGCCGCAAGGTTCGCATAGATCCCCGCGATCGCATCGTCACCCATGACGGCAAGGCCACCATGTTTCTTTTCGACGTACGAAGCTGGGAAAAGCTTGATAATATCAAAGAACCGAAATGCGAGAAAAGCGATGATGACAAAAACGGGATCTCCAACATAGATCGGACTCAGAAGCGCGATCCATTGCCCGATCACTTCATCGGCGACGATAATGCCCGGATCGTGCTCCTTGATCGTCCGCTCGATCACATTGGAGGCCCACACACCCGCGACAAACACTACGACGATCGCGGCAAGGAGAACAAGATTATTCTGTAATGCCGGGATGAAATAATAAAGGAGCGCTGCGGCAAGACTGCCGACAGTCCCGGAAGCTGCCGGCGAAAGTCCGGTAAAGAAAAACGTACCGATGACGAGCGGGATGAACGGGATCGAGGAAACAGGAATTTCGCGCTTGACCCATGCTCGCGATTTTGCCTTCTGCAGCCAAACCGGTCCGCCTGGTGCGGGCTGCTGCGATGGATCGCTGTTGTGTGTCACCACTTACAATTCCTGCGCACGCTGCCCGGTGTATCGACGGCCGATGCTCACCAGCACATGCCAATTATCATAGGTGTATTCGCCTGCCGAAAGCGCGGTCATCACTGCTACGCCAAGCATGAACCAGTAAAGCGTACCCGGTTCGACCAGCCGCTGGGTGAACGAGGCAATACCCACAGGCATCGAACTTGCGATCAGAGCCAGCAGCACAAGACCGATGAACACCATCTGCGTGAAGGTTTTCATCTTCGCAAAAAAACTTGTCTTGAGTTGAGCCCCAACAGAATCAGCAGACATTCTGAAGAGCGTCAGATAAATATCGCGTGCGATAACAACCACCACCATCCACCACGGCACGAGCCCTCGGCTTGCAAACGCTATAAAGGCGGCGCTCGTCAGAAGCTTATCGGCCAGCGGATCGAGAAACGCGCCGAGCGGCGTAACAAGGTTGAGGTGGCGTGCATAATATCCGTCGTACCAATCGCTCAGCGACGCCACAAGGAACACGGCTCCGGCCCACGCAATCTGGGGCGGATCGAGTACCGCAAAAAGAAGATAGAACACCGGCACCAGGATGATCCTGAGAACAGTAAGTTGCGTGGGAAAGCTCATGGGTCAGACATCGGCAGCGAACGGTGCTGCAAGAAAGCCTACAAAGATAGGCTCAACTCGTAAAAGGCAATCGCGAGGGGATTCGTTCTACACGGTCGCCTGGGTGACAACGGGTGCTTGTCTCCGCAATCTTGCCGCAAAGAATCCATCGCAGCCTTCTTTGTCTGGCCGCGTTCGAAGTGTTGATTCCATCGTGAATTCCGGCATTCTCGCAATGAATTGATCGACTTGCGATTCTCCTTCTTCCTTCAGCACCGAACAGGTTGCATATAGCAGCACGCCGCCTGGCTTTACGTATTGCGCATTCTCCTGAAGGATCAACGATTGCTTTGCCAATACTTCATCCAGCATTTTCTCGGTCATTACCCACTTGATGCCCGGATTTCTGCGGAGCGTACCTGTGCCGGAACATGGCACATCGAGCAGGACAACATCAAACCAGCCTCGCTTTTTCTTTAGCTCTGCCTCGCGATGTTCGGGATAAATAATGCGCACGTTCTGCGAAGTGCTTCTGCGCAGTCGCTTTTTTAATTCTTCGATCTTATAGCCGTCGATATCGGTAGCGTAGATCTCGCCTTTATTTTCGAGCAAAGCCGAAAAATGAAGCGTCTTGCCACCAGCACCGGCGCAGGCATCGAGTACTTTTACTTTAGGATCGGTGATACCTGCGAGCGGTGCAACAAGTTGGCTTGCTTCGTCCTGAATTTCGAAGGCACCACGCTTGAACGCTTTGGAGCTGAGCACATTGATGCGGCGTGGGATCGTGAGTGCGCTCTCGGCGATCAGCGAAGGCGAGGTCTCGCAACCTTCGCCGGAAAGTTCATGCGCAAGTTCTTCGCGGTCTTTGACTACAAGTTTATTCGCGCGCAACACTGTCGGCGCTTCTTCGTTCATTGAAGCGAGAAGCGTTTCGATCTCTTCGTGACCGTACTCGGCTTCGAGCCGTTTGACGAACCAGACCGGAAATGAATAGGCCGTAGCAAGCCGTTCGGCAGGTTCAAGCGCTCCGAGCCGCATGATCTCATGATTGCGATCGGCCATCGCCCAGAAATGTTCGCGGACAAATTCGTGCGCGAAGGGCAGGTTGATCTCGAACAGTGCTTCGTTGACTTCGTCAGGCGAGAGATTCAGCACCGCCACACAATAGGCCGCGACAGTCAGCACCGAAAACAGCTGATCGCCGGTCGTGTATTCTGTTTGCGAAAGATCGGTATCGCGGACGATCGCTTCGAGCCTGAGATAATTCTTGATCGTGCCGAAATAGGCATCGGCAATGAAGCGGCGGTCTTTCGAACCTAAATATTTTCGCTCCGAGAAAAAATTTCGGATCTGAAGATCGGCTGGCCGCTCGGGCTTTTTTGCAAAGGCCGAGTAGATCTCGATAACATGACCGATGAGGCTCGCTTGTCTCATGAAAGAAGTTTGGTTCGTTGGGCGATCGGATGGCGCGGTTCTGCTCGCAATCCGAGATCATGCGTAACACCACGATCAAGCTTTAATGCGCCGAGCATCGCGATCATGGCGGCATTGTCGGTTGAAAATAGTGGCCGGGGCGTGAAGAATCGAAGCCTGCGTTTGATTGCATCCGCGCGAAATCGCTCGCGCAATTCCGTGTTCGCAGACACTCCACCAACCGCAACGATATCCTTCACCCCACGTTCGCGAGCAGCGCGAAAGGTTTTGCTCGCAAGCACATCGACGACTGCTCGCTGGAATGATGCTGCGATGTTCGGTATGTCGTTCGCTTGATAACCCGGATGATTCTTCAACCAATAGAGCACCGAAGTCTTGATCCCGGAAAAACTGAAATCGAAGTGGTCCTCATGGATCATCGCACGAGGAAACTGCGCGAAGTTTGGATCACCTCCTTTTGCAAGTTTATCGACTGCCGGGCCTGCGGGATATCCGAGTCCGAGCATTTTCCCCACTTTGTCGAAGGCTTCGCCGGCAGCATCGTCGAGTGTCTCGCCAAGCAGTTCATACTCACCGATATCTTTTACAAGCACCAGCAACGTATGGCCGCCCGAAACAACGAGCGCGACGAAGGGCAAGTCTGGCCGCTCTTCTTCAAGCAGCGCAGAAAAAATGTGCGCTTCAATGTGATGAATTCCGATGAGCGGGATCGAGAGCGCTGCGGATAGCCCTTTTGCGTAGTTAAGCCCTACGAGCAGCGAACCCATGAGGCCCGGCGTGTTCGTGACGGCAATCGCTTCGACGGTGTGCAACTCGCGACCAGCCTGACGCAGCGTCTCCGTCACGATCGGCACGATCGAGCGAAGATGTGCGCGCGAAGCAAGCTCGGGCACAACGCCGCCAAAGTTATTGTGAAAGAATTGCGACGAGACCACCACCGATTCAAGTTTGCCATCTGCAATAATCGCCGCGCTCGTTTCATCGCAGGAGGATTCGATGCCGAGTACAACTTTCCCTTTCGGAAGTTCGAGCTTCATTCGATCTCTTCGACCACGATCTCGTCCTCTTCGGTGACCGGTGCTTCAGCATCGCCGACTGCCTCGATCAATTGCTTATCGATGAAATGTTGCACGACTTTTTTCATCGCCTTGAGCCCGACGGCTGTCACAAGCTCGGGCTCCGAAGCTTGCTTGACTCCTTCAACAGAGCCAAACGTTTCAAGTAACTTTGCCGCGGTCTTTTTTCCGACGCCAGGAATTTCTGTCAATTCCGTTTGCAGCGTTCGCTTATCGCGCAATGAACGATGAAACGTGATCGCAAATCGGTGAGCTTCGTCGCGCACTTGTTGCAACAAGCGCAAACTGCTGGAAGAACGCGGCAGAATAAGCGGGTCAAGCGAACCAACGACATAGACCTCTTCCAATCGTTTCGCCAAACCGATCATCGGAATGTGCGTCAGTTCAAGCTCTGTCATTACCTCATACGCGCTCGAAAGCTGGCCCTTGCCGCCATCGATCACGATGAGGTCAGGCATGCCGGCTTTCTCGTTGAGCAATCTCGCGTATCGCCGCTTGACTACTTCCTTCATCGACTTGAAATCGTCGATGCCTTCGACCGTTCGTATTCGGAATTTTCTGTAGTCGGCCTTCTTTGCGCGGCCATCGACGAAAACGACCATCGAACTGACGGTCTCGGTGCCACCCAGGTGCGAGTTGTCGAAACATTCGATTCTGCGCGGCGGCTTTTTCAAATTCAGATCGCGCTCGAGCGCTTTCAGCACATGAGGTATGTGATCGGTCTGCTTCATCTTTTGAAGCTTGATCTCACCGAGCAAAAACTGTGCATTCGCGCGGACCATCTCGATCAGCTTTACCTTCTCACCGATCTTCGGCACGATGATCTTCGGTGGCTTGATCGCTCCAACCGTTTCATCGATCGATAACTCCCTGACACGGCGCGCAAGCCAGGCCTGCAGCGTGTCCTCGTCCTCGATGTTCATCGGCAGAAGGATCTCTTCAGGGATGTAATCGGTGATGGAGTAATATCGCTCGATGAGCGCCGAAAGGATTTCCTCATTCGTTTTACCTTCAACGGTAGTGAAGAAGAAGTGCTGTTTGCCCACAAGTTTGCCATCGCGTACTTTGAAGACAATGCCGCAAGCATCGTCATCTTCATGCGCGATCGAGAAAATGTCGCGATCCACTTCTTCGGAGGTGACGACCTTCTGCTTGTTCGCGTATTCGGCAAGCAGCGCCAATTGGTCGCGCACGCGAGCGGCATCTTCAAAGCGCATCTCCTCCGACATTCGCGACATGTCCTCTTTCAGCGCCCGCTCCACATCTTTCGTCCGACCCGCCAAAAGCTGGCGGATCTTCTTGATCATCGACTGGTAGTGCGCTTCGCCGACAATTCCTTCACACGGGCCTTCGCACCGCTTGATATGATATTCAAGACAGACTTTGAACTTCTTCTTCGCGACTGCTTCGTCGGTGATATAATAATCGCAGGTGCGGATCGGGAAAATATCGCGCAGCGTCTTGAGCAAATATCTCAGATAGCCAGCCTCAGTGTATGGACCGTAATATTTCGAGCCGTCCATGATCTTATGTCGCGTAGCGAAAACACGCGGGAAGGGCTCGTTGGTTATTACAACGTACGGATACGTTTTATCATCCTTGAGATTAACATTGTAGCGCGGCTTCAGCTTTTTGATCAGCGTGTTCTCGAGTATGAGCGCCTCGACATCACTATCGGTGATGATCACTTCGACATCTGCGATCTTTTCAACGAGCGCTCGAAGCTTCGCATCGCCCGCACCGCGACGGTAATTCTGAAAGTACGAGCGCACCCGGTTGCGAAGGATCTTCGCCTTGCCGACATAAATGACCTTGCCGGCGCCATTCTTGAATTGATAGACGCCTGGCGCTTTCGGGAGACTTTCGAGTTTCGATTCGAGCGTCAGATCATCGACCGTCACCGTGAGATGAAGGTGCTCGGCATCGGTCGCGATGCGGATCGCGGACTCCTCCTGCTCAAGTTCGTCATTGTGAAAGGGCTCCTGATCGAAGTCCTCCGGCATGACGAGATCATCCATCGGGATAAAACTCACCGCTTCTCTTTTACTTTCTTGTGATTACTTTTTCTGACAGAGCTCGATCAGCACGCCATTCGTCGACTTCGGATGAAGAAACGCGATCTTCATATCGTGCGCCCCATCGCGTGGATGCTCGTCGATGAGTCGAATGCCTTCGCCTTCCAAACGTCGCAGTTCACTTTCAACATCATCGACTTCGAATGCAACATGGTGGATTCCCTCGCCGCGCTTCTCCAAAAATCCCGCGATCGGTGAATCGGGGCGGCTCGGTGCGGTAAGTTCAATCACACTTTCACCAACGTTAAACGAAGCGATCTTCACACCCTGATCCTCAACTTCTTCATGATGTACATTCCCCCCGCCAAGCAGGCTTCGAAAAAGTCCTTCGCTTGCCGCGAGATCTTTGACCGCGATTCCTAAATGCGAGATACGAATTGCCATAGAGTAGCTGTTGTGAGCCAATAAACAACCCTTGCTGTTAAATGGATGCAAAACGTCGGTATGCAAGAGGAATGCAGATGTGCAGACTCGCCAACAACCTTTCCCGAAGTCCGACTGTAACTATTGCGTGCTCCGATGCTATTACAACAGTGTTGGAATTAGCTTCCCCGAAGTCAACGATGTTCTACCTTCGTACTTTCATTCTGCTTGCATTCTTATTTCTGTCATGGATCACGACGGCATCTGCGCAATGGACACAGATTGCCAGCTTCCCCTCTTGGGTTCGAACCATTCATTTTGTAGAAGGCCAATCGCAGATCGGTTACGTCGGCACTGCCGATGGTGAAGTCTTCAAGACAACGGATCAGGGATCAACATAGGTAAGCTGTGCGATAAATACGGGTAACATCTCGATCTCGGAATTCACCTTTAAGGATACACGAACGGGGTGGCTGACTACGAAGGATCTATCTTCGGGTTCTGCACGAGACGGGCTATATATTACGAGAGACGGCGGACTAACCTGGAACTCGCTTGGCTATATTGGTATCCTAACCTCTATCTACTACAACCATAGCTCTCAGCTGCTCTTTCTGTCGGATTGGAGTGCCGGATCACTTGCCTTCAAGGACGAAGGACGAACGTTCAGCGTCATCAGCGATCAGAATTCCTACTTTAACGGCATCCAATTCAGTGACGGGCAAGTCAATTCGGATCACACGCCTCAAGCGCCGCATCCGAAGATAGCACAAGTTGGGCGAATTGATACCTTTTTGGTGGACCCATCTTGCCTGATTTGTCCGACAACCTGCTGAAAGTCAGGTGCCCATTAGGGCACTAAACTGCCTGCCGGATCGTTCTATCTTTGTTGTCCAGTTTTTTCTAAATATTCCGCTCCTCCAGAGTGCTCGAAAAGATCCATTTTCCTTGGACACCGAAGCTCCATCCTCGGTACGCTCCATCCGACTCGATTAAGGCATTCTTCTGGAGCTAAAGAGGATCGAGAACTATGGGGTACTCCTTCGAAGATTCGAAGATTGGCTTTCGACAAGAACCGATGCTATTCTTGGGGAATCGAAGCATGAATAAAGTTTACACACACACTACCCAACTTCCCAAAAAATTGGCTTTTTTGAACGGCTTTCGCGGTAGTGTCGGTTTCGTAGCACAAATCCGATTGCGAGCGCTCTTACCGAATTCGGCAAACGGTCATCGATTGCTTCCTACATTTGTATGAATTTCAGACGTTTTTAATCACTACCCGGGGCTGAGCATTAAACCTTCTCGACCATTTCTGCTCTAACAGGTGTGGACGAAATCAGGATTGACCTAAGATCAGCCACCGGGATGAAGCGAGATATGCATGGCATTTCATCAGGAATATCTCCTGTTAACAGACGAAGAACTTGTCGCGCTCTTTCATAAAGGCGAGCGGCATGGAAGCTTCACTGTTATTGTGGAACGCTATCAAAAACGGATCTACTTTGCCGCACGGCGGATGATGGATGGCGATCATGACGAAGCCGACGAAGTCGCGCAGGATACGTTCGTCAAAGCCTACGAAGCGCTAGAAGGCTTTCGGGGCGAGGCGAAACTCTACACGTGGCTCTACCGGATCATGATGAACGCAGTGATCCAGCGCTCGCGGAAGAAAAAATCGCGGCGAACGGTCGGGCTGGAAGGGGTCGAAAATACGGTCGAAACAGGAGAGATCTCCGCTCACGACCAACTCGTTCAGCGAGAGACGACGAAGATCATTGAAAAAGCCATCGAGACACTACCGCCGAAGCAGCGCGAAGTTTTTCTGATGAGGTTCTACGATGAACTTCCATATGAAGAGATCGCGAATATTTCAGGGACGAGCGTCGGCGGACTGAAAGCGAATTACTTTCACGCGGTCAAGAAGATCGGTGAATATTTGCATCAGTATGGCAAGATCGCGCCGGAATTCATGGCTTCGTTCAATGCGAGTGTTTGAGATGTAAGGGTTGAGAATTCAAGAATAGTTGAGGAAATCAGGAGGAAGTATGATCACGCAGGAAGAAAAGGACGATGAGCGGTTGCTGCCGATCTTACGAGAGATCAGCAAGGCCGGCACGCCCTATGGCGAGGAGCCCGATCCACGGTATTGGTCGAACTTTCGCGTGCGTGTCATGGAGCGCGTCGAAGCTGCGGAAATTCGCCGTCAGCCGCTTGCGAGCAGGTTATGGCAGTGGATCACTGAGCGCCCGTTGCGCGCGGGTGCGGTCGGCTTTTCGATGGCGGCGCTTGTGCTTGCTGGTGTGCTGACAAATCCATTTGCAACTTCGCAAAAGGACGTCGCGATCGTTCAACCTGCTCCGCAGATGCATCACGATACTGTTGTGACTACACCTGCAGCGAAGCCACTTGCTTTGCCTGAACATGTCATCACGAAGCCTTCGATCGATGTGGCAGATCAGCAGCAGATCGCGTCTACGAACAGGGCCGTCACAAAGATGCTTCATTCAAAAGAATATGCGGCGCATCTTCAGCATGCCGCGGATGCATCAAAGCCATCGATGGCCGAAGCAGATCAAAGCGTTTCGACCGTCACCGCTTCGGCTTCCGATCTTCCTGTCAGCTTAAATGAGCTGACCGAATCGCAGTTAGAGAGTGTGCTCCATTCGCTTGAGCAGAATAAGTAATCCCCGAGAGGATGCGAACTAAAAGTTTATCGAGAAACAAAATGAAAACGACTTATTTTTATTCCGCGGTCTTTGCAGTGCTCTTGAGCCTGCAGGTGGCCGCACCTGTAACCGTACTGGCACAAAGTGATCCTGCTGCGGAGAATGCCGCACAAGTGGGCGTGCAGCGCAAACCCGATCAGGCGCGGCTCGATGCGTTGAAAAACAAGATCGAGCAGCTCAAATATAAAAATATCAAGACATCGCTCGGAATGGACGATGCGCAGGCAGCGCAATTCTTTGCACTTTATAAGCCTGCTGAAAAAGAGATTCAGGATCTCGTCAAGCAGCGCAACGATGCGATGCGTTCGCTTCGCGATCTTACCACAGGTGGAAAGACCGATGCCGATGTCGATCCGACGCTTACAAAGGTCCGCAATCTTACTACGCAGATCCAGCAAAAGCAGATCGCCTTCGATCAAAGTCTGAAGCCGATCCTCGCACCGAGGCAGCGCGCACGATTGCTCGTCTTCGAGCAGGAATTCAATCAACGCGTCGCGGCAGCAAGCGGACCGGCACGCCAGCGATTCCTGAAGAATCACCCGGCGATCCGCAAGAAACTTCATCAATTCCGATTGAAGCGATTGCAGCGGAAACTCAAACACCATTGATGGCGAGCGATCACCAGTGATGCGGTATAGATGCGACGCCGGTTTAATTTTGTAGGCGTTCACAATCATGTCAGTCCCGCGAAGGGATGAAACCCGACCTACGTGTAGGTCGGGATTCATCCCGACCACGATCCGAACAAAAGGCTAAATGGTGGTCTCAACCCGACACTTATCAACCAGTCATCCTGAGCCCAACGAAGGATCTAATGGGCGGTTTGGCTGAAAGCCGAAGTCAAGGCTGTTACTCGAAGTCGTACATCGATGCGAGCGAAAAGTAAGATTCTTCGTCGGGCTCAGAATGACCACTTCAAAGTGAGTCGCTGGAAACAAGCAGTTGCGCGTTTTCGAGATTCGAGGTCGGGTTTCATCCCGACCTACATGTTGAAAAACAGGTAAAAGCCTTTGTCATTCGTTCGTGCCAACTGATTTAACAAAGACCGGGATTGCATCTCAGCGTTTCAACGGTTCTCGTGGGGTGAATACAAGCACGACTCCAACGATCTATCTCGATAACAGCGCGACGACCGCGATCGCCGATGAAGCGGTCGCTGCGATGCTCCCCTGGCTTACTACCGAGTTCGGCAATCCATCGAGCGTTCATGCGATCGGCCGAAAGGCGAAAGTTGCCCTTGAAGATGCGCGCGAAATTATTGCGAAGGCGATCGGCGCAAGACCCTCCGAAATTGTTTTTACTTCGAGCGGCACCGAGGCCAATAACGTGGCCCTCATCGGCAGTGTCATGCATCGCAAATTGAACGGTACCGACTTCCCTCTTGAATCAATCATCACTTCAACCGCGGAACATCACGCAATTCTTGAGCCGCTGGAATTTCTCGAAAAGCTCGGTGTGCAGAAGCGATTGCTTCCTCCAGATTGCGATGGAAGGCTGGAAGTGAGTAGCGTCGAGCGGGCGATTGACGACACAACCACTATCGTTTCTGCGATGCTGGTTAATAACGAAGTCGGCTCGATCAATCCGGTTCGGGAGATTGCGAGCATGGTGCATGCGAAATCGAACGCGTTGATGCATAGCGACATGGTGCAGGCCTTCGGCAAAATGCCAGTGAATATCGCCAAGCTTGGTGTGGACCTTGCTTCGTTTTCGGCGCACAAGATCAATGGTCCGAAAGGAATCGGTGCGCTCTATGTTCGGAGCACGGTCGAACTTGAACCCCTGATCCATGGCGGCGCACAGGAGCGAAATCGGCGAGGCGGGACGGAAGCTGTTGCGCTCGCCGTTGGATTTGCCGAAGCAACTCGGCTTGCGATGTTGCGGCTCTCAAATAAAAATGAAGAGACCTCGGCTCTTGGCGAGTGGTTTCGAAGCGAGTTGCTCAGGATGCCTGGTGTGATCGTCAACTCGCCTCAAGAGCATTGGCTCGCTTCTATCATCAATCTAAGTTTCGAAGACGATCTTCTCGATAGGCTCGATGGCGAAACGATCATTATGCGTTTCGATCTTGCGGGCATTGCTGTTTCGAACGGCGCGGCCTGCACCTCCGGCACAGTGCAGCCATCACACGTGCTTCTCGCAATGGGCAAAGGCGAACAAATTGCGAACGCCTCGGTACGAGTATCATTGTCACATGCAACGACCAGAAACGAACTCGAGCAGTTTCTAACTGTGCTTGCGTCGATCGTTAAGCAGTGACCAACCACGGTTGCGACGGCAGATCGAGTCGCTGTTCGATCTCACTGATCGCGACTCCGTAACGAAGTCCACGCGTGCTGACGGTTACTTCATTTAGTCCGAGCTGATGCATCGTCTCGAGGAGGATCAAACTACCGGCGAGCAAAATATCGGCGCGGCCTTTAGCGATAACTGGATATCGCTGCATCATCACTTCCAGTTTCGTACTGGCAAGTTCAGTCACGAACCGTTCGACGACATCTTTTTTCAATCGATGTCCCTGGATTCGTTGCGCATCGAATGTTTGCAATCGAAGATCCATACCTGCGAGCGAAGTTGGTGTGCCTGCAACCGCTGCAAGTGGAATACCTTTTTTGAGCAGACGGCTCGCAGCTTCGAGTGATGATGCAATATCTCCCCGAGCTTGAGTAAGCGGGTGCGGGGGTGCTACGCTAAAGTATCGTTCGGTCATTCGGACCGCGCCGATATTGATGCTCTCACCGTTTGCAAATTGTCCATCACGTCCGACGGCAAGTTCGGTGCTGCCGCCGCCAATGTCAAGCACCGCGGTTGATTCTTCCGAGCATTCTATTCCTACCAGTGCGCCTCGATAGGTCAGCTTCGCTTCTTCATGACCCGAGATGATCCGAATATCAATTCCGAGTTCTGACTTCGCTCGTCGGATGACCTCTTCGCGATTTATGGCGTCTCGCAGCGCGCTTGTGCCAACGGCAACGATATGATCAACGCTTAGCGCCTTGATCGCTTCGAGATGTCCTCGCATCACATCTATAAATCGCTCGAACGCGGGATCTGTTATAGTGCGGGTTTGGTCGACACCTTCACCTAAACGTGCAATGGCATGTCGATCGAGAATTACCTTTGCAAGACCATTTCGGTCCGCTTCGATTACCAGACAGAGTGCGGTGTTCGTACCAATATCAAAGGCAGCGACGCGAATGCTATTCGGCATATTTCATCAGCAGCGCCGACCACTCGTGTTCGCGGAGTTCTTCGATCAGCTGGTAACCGGCGTTCTTGTATTGCTCGACGACTTCAGCAACATCATAGACAAGCAGCCCTGAGAGAATCAGCATCGAATTGGGCAACGCATGCGAGGCGATCTGCTCTTTGGATTCGATAAGAATATTTCGATGGATGTTCGCAAGGATGAGATCAAATTGCTCTGCTTCATCGATCGTCGTCGTGAGTGTGCCGCAATAGACGGTAAAGCGATTCGCAGCGATGCCGTTAAGATCGCGATTTTCTTCGACGTTCTCGACGGCCCAATCGTCGGTATCGATTCCGACAGCTTTTTGCGCACCGCGCATGAGCGTATAGATCGCGAGCACGCCGGAACCGGTGCCGACATCGAGCACCGACATTTTTGTGAGCTTGATCTTTTCGATCAGTCGTAAACAGAGCCTCGTGGTTTCGTGATGGCCTGTTCCGAAGCTCATTTTCGGATCGATCACGATAAGATATTTCGGATCGAGCGCCTGCGCCTCTTCTTCTTTCCAGGATGGCGAGATGATCAAGTCGTCGGTAACCTGTATCGGTTCGATGCCAGCTTCCCACTCGGCATTCCAATTCTTTTCTTCGATCGGCTCGACGGAGCGAAGTTCGACTTCGGATGACAACGTCGAGAGGAATTCAGCAAGGTCGTCCTGCAGATCGGCATTCCATTCACCGATCGGAATGAAATACCGAACGTCGCCGTCCTGCATTTCTTCGAGACCTTCGAGCGTGGTCTGCGTGAGCATAAAGCCCTGAAGCGAATCCTGTACGTCGAGCGGAACGCGAAACGTGAGGGCGAGTGTGCGTGGAGGTCTGATCACAGTGTGCGTATTGAGCCCGGCAGACGTTCGTAAATCAAATAGAGCAACAGACGGCCGACTTCGTCGAGCGTTGCAGCGCTGAGGTTGTTCGGAAGGTCATGCGTGGTGTGCCAGTATTTCCGATTCGGATCCTGAGTGCGAGCACCAACAAGATCGCCATCGATGATGTCAACAGCGGGAATGCCTGCCTGCAAAAACGGAAGATGATCGTCTTCGATCGTCCCACCGGCAGCCTGTTTGAACGTGGTGAGTCCGAGATCCTGCGCGGCTTTCCAGATCTCGGTTGTAAATTGTTGAGCCGAATGCATGGAATTTCCTTCCGGTTTGAACTCCGCATTTTTGTCGCCGACCATGTCGAGCAGGATCGCAAATCTGGGGTTATAATCTGCTGGTTTGGTCTTGATAAAATATTTCGCGCCGAGAAAATACTTATTCAAATCGTCGATCGAAGGTTTCCCGTAATCCTCACCATCGTCGAATAACAAGTCGACACCGATCGGCGGCGGATCATCCTTCATTGCTTTCGCGAGTTCGAGCATGACTGCGGTGCCGGAACCGGCGTCGTTGGCGGCGGGCACTGGCGAGTTTCGTTTGGTCGAATCTTTATCTTCGTCGGCCCAGGGTCTCGAATCCCAGTGCGTCAGAATAATAATGCGATCGGTTGCCGTGGGATTGAACGAAGCGATCACGTTCGTGAGATTGAGCGTCGCGCCGTCATACCCTTGTTCGGTGAACGGCTGCAGTTTGACCGCTGTCGTATACTTGGCAAGCTCCTTCTGAATATAATTGAGCACATCCTCGTGCGCTTTGCTATTCGGCACTCGTGGGCCAAATTTCACTTGATCGACGACTTCCGCCAGCGCCGCGGTACCGTCAAAATGGGGTGCGGTCTTGGGCATGATCGGCGGAAGTTTCTGGGTTGAAGATTTTGAAGTGCTGTCGGTCGAAGGGGTCTCCGATTGCTTGGAGCATCCGATTGCAACGGAGAGCAGCAGTACGCAAGAAAGAACACGGGCTTTGGGAAAAGGCATGTAGAATAGACGACGAGAATAAATCTTAACTCGAGGGTGTAACAAAACCACGTGAGGCAAGTTCTTCTCTATGTCTCGTTTGAGCACGGGACAATTGCCTTGGAAGCAATGCTCGTTAGAGTGACCTTCCTGGTGAATAGAAGCACATCTGAAGATCTCGAGTTGGCCTGATGGGGGATAACCTCAGTCAGGCTTCCTCGTTTTCATCGCGGTCATTCCGTTGGCTCGAAGCATTGCAGCTGCCTGGCGCAGCTTGTTCTGCCGACTCCGTTCGTAAAGCCAAAGAGCATGATCCTCGGATCGTCGCTTTCGAGTTCGATCGTAAAATGGGGCCCGACGGTGTCCATGCAATAGTAGTCGGCGTCGTCGCAGTACCAGGCATTTGAGACTTTGAACCCTGCAGCAACAAGCATGGCAAGGATGCTATCGGGGCGAATCTGATTCGTGTGATAGTAGTAGGTGCGGGTCGAATCGAATTTGGCTGGGATCTCAGCTTTCGCGATCGTGCGCATCGCAAATTTTCCGCCGACTACGCGCACCATGTTCCGGCTCGAATGGGAACAGCCCGCGAGCAGAAAAAGAATGGCTCCGAAAACTGTGAGATAGATCTGTCTCAGATCCTTCGTTAGAATTACCGACGCAGACAGGCTGGCAATAGCTGCCAGACAACCTCAAACGAAAAGTCTCGAAGCAGGATAATCGTTCAGAACGCGTAGGCAAACTTAATCGCCGACATCCTCGAGGTAAACATCATCGGGAGTGACGACCGTCTGAGGAATGAGAATTCTCAGAAACCGCTTAAAGGCGCGCTGCGCAGTGATGTCATGCTGCTCGCCAAAGACCATGATAAGGTTGCGAATCATTCGGAGAATAATCGTCCGATCTTCCGCCGGCTCAAGAAAGATATCCTTGTACTTCATCTTGGAAGCATCGAGGAACCGCTTAATATCTCGCCTGCGCAGGACAACGCCGCCATTGAAGGCATCGATAAATAACGGTTCTTCAAGTGCGCCATCGTAGCGGATCAGGAAATGGCCAGGTGCGCTTGCTCCGGCAAACGGAAGACCGACGCGCATTTTCGCGATAAGCAAGTAGAGAACTGCAAGCGAGATCGGGATGCCCATCTTGCGATCGAGCACCCGATTGAGATAACTGTTATCGGCTTCCAGAAACGCGCTTTGGTTGCCCCGAAATTTTTGCTTCTCGAAAAAGAAATCGTTGGTGATCGCGAGCACTTCGAGCGGTGAATGAACACCGGCTATCCTGTCGCGAAGCATCCCAGCGAGCGCCGAGAGTTCGAAACGGTAATGTTCGATGTTGAGCCTCGGATATCCATAGCGTGCAACGAGGAACGCTCCATCTTCAAGCGCACGCGGGTCGCCCCAGTCGAGCCGTTTGTTGAGTACCGAAAATTCTTTTGCGAGGCGCTCTTCGTTCAATTCGCGTACGAGCGTGGAAGCGCGATCGCCGGCGAGTTCATCGTCTGTGCGATCGACAAAATCGAGCAGATGATTGAGAATGACATCGCCTTTGCTACGAAGTCGTTCGATGACGGCTTCGGAGATTCGGACATCGGGATCGTCGAGCAGGCTAAAGAGTGGTTGCAGTTCTGGGTCGGGAGTCGATTTCTCGACCTCGATCTTTGTGAGTGTATGAACCGGATCCTGCGACAACGCCATAAAGCTTTTGGAGAATGCTATGGGTGCAACACCGTCACTGTCGAAATACAATCCTTCATCTTGCTAAAATATTCTTTAGGCCAGCGGATTACTATTCATGAAACTCTCTTCGCCTTCATCGAGACGGTTAAGCTCCGAGGTGAGATATTCAAAGGCCTCTTGCGGTGAATCCGAAAAATGGATCAGATTCAGATCCTGACGGGAGATCATCCCAAAGTACTCGAGCATTTCCAAATCGACGATTTTCTGCCAAAAGCCAGTGCCATAGACGACGATCGGCATTTTCTTCCGGATCTTGCCGGTCTGGATGAGCGTCAGGCATTCGAAGAGTTCATCCATCGTGCCGAAGCCACCGGGAAAGATTACGAGTGCCTTTCCCAAATACGCAAACCAAAATTTGCGCATGAAGAAGTAATGAAATTCAAAATTGAGTTCGTCGGTGATGTAGGAGTTTGGCATTTGTTCGAAGGGCAGCGCAATGTTGAAGCCGATCGTTTTTCCACCGGCGAGCGATGCACCGCGGTTCGCCGCTTCCATGATCCCAGGTCCGCCGCCAGAGCAGATCACATATCGCTGGCGAAACGAATGCGTCTTGATCGACTCGACATTGACATAAGGAATCTGCTCGCGCACCTGCGCGGCGGCGACCTGACCCTTCGCCATTTGCGCTTTTTCATAAGACTGCGCAGCCTGCGTGATCGACCACTCGGTCAGTAAGCGGGCGAGCTCCGTGGCGTCGTTATAATAACGGGCAAGCTCTTTGTGCATCTTTGCTCGACGCAACGCTTCTTCGAGCTCCGACGCAACCTCTTTCGAAAACGAATTGGTCTGCTCGGCAAGTGACTTTGCATTCTTTAACTGGCGAAGTTCAGCATCAGCTTCCTCCGGCGACTGAATGCGTGCGCTGCCAAAAAAGACGATCGTATCCTTGACCCGAGCGTGTGCGAGCCTTGAGCGTGGCTCCACGTATTCGCTGAGGATGCGCATCCCGCGCGCTTCCGGACTGATCAGAAACTTCTCGTCGAGATACGCTTTGGGAGCTTTGTGTTTAACGGATGGCAATGGATTCTTGCGATAAAGTGAAAGATCTTACAACGATTCTGGTAGGCCACCGCAGTCACTGGTCGTTCGGCCTGTTCTGATAACTGACAATGCGCGGGAGAAATTCGACTGCTCGCATTACGGCATCACTTTGCTCGCTTGGTGATATCGAGCATGCGCTGCAAGGCAACGCTCGCCCATTTTGCAGTCTCCGGCGCGACGACGATCTGGTTCTTTACTTCGCCTTTTTTAATATGCTCGAGAATGTCGAGCAGGGCTTCTGGAGAGATCCGATACATTGTTGCGCACTCGCATGCGTAAGGCGCGAGTGTCGTAATAAATTGATCAGGATGCTCATGCTTGAGCCGGTGGACAAGATGATGCTCCGTACCGATCGCCCATGAGCTTCCAGCCGGTGCTTCTTCGACGGTCTTCATGATGAATGCCGTCGAGCCGACTTTGTCGGAGTTCTTGACGACTTCGAAATTACACTCGGGATGCACCATCACCTGAATGCCAGGATAAAGCGCTCGCATAATGTTCGGATGCGAGGCCTGGAAATGCTGATGGACCGAGCAGTGGCCGCGCCAGAGCAACACTTTGGCCGATGTCAACTCTTCATCGTGCAGCCCACCGCCAATTTGCGTCTGGTCGTAAAGAGAAATATCGACGATCGGAATGCCGAGCTGGAAATAGGCAGTGTTACGGCCAAGATGCTGATCGGGAAAGAAAAAGATCTTTTCGAAGCCATTTGCAAACGCCCATTCAAAAATTGCCTTGTTGTTCGAACTCGTCGAAACGGCGCCACCATGTTCGCCGCAAAACGCTTTGATCGCGGCACTCGAATTCATATAGGTGATCGGGCAAACTTTCGACGTATCGATCACTCCATCCAAATATTCCCATGCGTCCTGCACTTGTTCAAGGCGCGCCATGTCGCTCATCGAGCAGCCTGCTTTCAGATCGGGCAGAATGACTTTTTGATTTGGGCCCGAAAGGATATCGGCTGTCTCTGCCATAAAGTGAACGCCGCAGAAGATGATAAACTCACGATCGCGGAGATCTGCAGCGTAGCGCGCGAGTTCGAACGAGTCGCCGGTGCGATCGGCAAACTGCACGATGTCATCGCGTTGGTAGTGATGACCGAGAATGACCACTTTGTCGCGCAGCTCTTCTTTCAGCGCATGAATACGTTCTACGACACTGATCGAAGTCGTCTCGGCAACGAGCAGTTCATCCGGCAATGCGACTACGGGAAGCTCGAGAACTTCTGACATGAATTAAACTAACTCCATTTCAAACGGAAGCTTCTGCATTGTTGCACCGATCTTCCTATCACCATCAACAATTTGAAGTTCCGAACCAGCATTTGTGTAGGCGTTCCTGATATAGCCGAGACCGATCATTCGTTCAAGTCCAGGAGAATATGCCACACTTGTTAGCTCGCCCGCCTCTTCGGTGCCTGCGAAAAGTTTTACCGGCACCACAACATTTCCTGCATCCTCGCCAAGTACGAGCCCCATCAAATGCCGCTGCACCTTGTCGTAGCTATCCAAACGTGCGATCACTTCCTGGCCGATGTAGCAGCCTTTCGTAAAACTCACAGCCGATACGAGCGCGGATTCGAGCGGATTATGCTTTTCGTTGAGTTCATTCGGCGCGATCGGGATACCTGACTCGATACGAAGTACGTCAAACATTTCATCAGTCAGCACACTCCCATCCACTGACTCGACGTGACTCACAAGCGCTTGTTTCACTGCATCACCATTTGCGCGCTCGGCAAAGATCAGCCAACCGCTCTCGGCGATACGCAGACTCTTTTGGATCTGAACTGGAACGCCTGCGATCGTCGAATCAAGCATACTGAAGCGTTCGATACTCGATGGATCGACGCCGAGCAGTTCTTTCACAAATTGATAGGCACCTCGACCGATCAGAAGACATTGATCGACCTCGTCGGTTACACGGCTAAAGCGCGCATCGTCCATGATCGTAAATTTATCGAGCCACGTGATGATCTTCTCTTCGTGGCCTTTGCTCGTAACGAGAAGAATATCTTCGCCACGATTGACGACGGTCACGAGGTCGATGATCCTTCCCTTCTCGCTCGTAAGCACGGTTTGTGCGCCGTGCATTTTTTGCTCGACCGATTTGAGATCATTCGTCGACATTCGGTGCAACAGGTCGACGGCATCTTTGCCACGACCGATGACCCTGCCCATGGTGGCAGATTGATCATAAAAGCCGATCACGTTTTTCGACCGCGCGTATGCTTCGCTATTTATCATTGGCATGTTCGTCCAGCCGATACTAACAATTATCTTCGCGGTTTGAATTCGAGGCTTCGAATCCGCTCCGGGTGTTATATTTCAGGACTTCATCCACATTTACGCATGCTCAATAAGATCTGGTTAGGGCTCATCGTCATCGCAGTCGTTGTTGCGCTTGGTCGCGACATCAGCGAACTCGCAAGCGACCGCTTCCGGAATAATTCGCCGATCGCGCTCACGGCCGACAAAGGCATTGCCATCGCCGGACCGAATCACTTCACCGCCAAAGCGATCATCACGAAGAAATCGCTCAGCGATCTTTATGGCAAGCGTGAGACGGATTCGTTAAAAACCGACACACTCCTGGCACCGATCGATCTTGTCACGACTTCATCCAAACCTTCCGGCACCGCGACGATCACCCTTACTGATGCATCTCCTGCCATCCTGATCGACATTGCGAATGCAAGCGGCGACGCAACAAAACTGACTGGCACTGCGCAATGGGTCACCGGAGATTCGACGCATGCCGCAGTTCTCCGTTTCGTACCGCTTCCAACCTACTTTCGGATCATGACCAAAGTCACGAACGACGGCGTACTCAAGATGGCCGACGTAGCTGTTACGATCGCGCTCGGACTCATCGGCGTCATGACACTCTGGCTCGGCATCATGAAGATCGCCGAGGCGGCTGGGCTTGTCACAACGCTCGCGAAATTCGTCAAGCCGATCATGGTGCGCTTATTCCCCGACGTACCACCGGAGCATCCGGCAATGGGAGCGATGGTCATGAACCTGACCGCGAATTTTCTCGGGCTTAGCAATGCTGCGACGCCGCTCGGACTCAAAGCAATGGAAGAACTCAACAAACTCAACCCCGTTGCCGGCACCGCAACGAATGCGATGTGCATGTTCCTGACGATCAATACAACGGCGCTCACTCTCGTACCGGCAACAGTTATCGCGATCAGACTTTCCTTAGGCTCCAAAGATCCATCGGAGATCATCATGCCCACATTTCTGGCAACGCTGGTAAGCCTTATCCTCGGAGTATTATTTACTAGAATGATCGAGCGCTTTTATCCCATGCCCCAAGCAACTCCCGCCCCCTCCCCAACTAAGAACTAAGCACTAAAAACTAAGAACTCAAGAAGCCCACATGGATATTTTTCTCACCGTCGTCAAGCTGCTCTCGAATCTCGCGATACCTGTTTTGATCTTTGTGATCGTCGCGGTTGCAGCCATTCGCAAAGTTAAAGTTTATGAAGAATTCGTCGAAGGCGCCAAGGATGGGTTTGGAGTTGCCGTGAAGATCATTCCCTATCTCGTCGCGATGCTCGTCGCGATCGCGATGTTTCGCGCTTCGGGCGCGATGGATTTTCTCACTTCTGTTTTAAGTCCGATCACGAACGCCGTCGGATTCCCGAGCGAGCTATTCCCGCTTGCCGTCATTCGCAATCTCTCGGGATCAGGCTCGCTCGGACTCATGACCGACATCCTGAAAACCCACGGCCCCGATTCTTTCCTCGGCCGGCTCGCTTCGTCGATGATGGGAAGCCACGAAACGACGTTTTATGTTTTAGCCGTTTATTTCGGCTCTGTTGGAGTCAAGCGTGTTCGCCACGCCGCGATCGCTGGGATATTCGCAGACATTGTGAGTGTGATCATGAGTGTGATCTTGGTGCGGATGCTTTTTCGATGATCAAAAAAAAGAGGAGTTGCCTTCAGCAACTCCTCTCCAATTTGAGACTGGCTTTGGGCGTTAGAACCCTTTGATCTTCGCGGCCTTCTTATAGATCAGCATCGTGAAGAACCAGCCGACCAGGATCACGATCGGAAGAACGATCCAGCCGTTCGCACTTGAGAACACGACCGAGTGTACGTTGATCATCGCCCATACGAGCGGCACTGACATATAGGTGTTGTGTTTTGAGCGTAGCCCTGCAAGCGCAGCGACGGAAGCTTCGGCTGGCGGGCCCGTCTTAATGCCGTTAATGATCTTCTGCTGATTCGGCCAGATGCGAAACCAAACGTTGAAGGCCATGATCGTTCCAAACATCCCGCCGACATAGATCATGTAACCGCGGTACCCGAAGCCGATCATCGGCGATTGCGCGAGGTAAATCAACGCAGTCACGATCACAAACGCGACTGCCGTGAAGACTTTCGCGTCTTTGATGCTTTTCGACAACGCATCATATACGTATGGCATGACGAAGATCGTGCAGAGCATGATGATGTTCGCGGCATTCCAGGTCACACCGGTGTCAAGCGCAGCATTGCCTACGTAATAAATAATGATGAGCAGGAAAACGCCCGTCAACCAGGTATATGCCGCTCCCCATCGGAACCAGTAGAGCGCGCGAGGGATGAGTTCGGGAATGACTTTTTTCTTTGTCTCTGCATCCATCGTGCCCGTGAACGGACCGTTGACGAAGTTGAAGAAATAAAGCAAACCGATCCAGAGTATTCCGGCGAGGATGTGAATCCATCGCAGCAGTATCGAAAGATGATCAAGACCTTGCATGGTGCAGTTCTCCTAAGACTGATGAAAGTGAAGCTGTTATCGACGGCAAAGATACGAACCGAACCGCATTATTCCTCCGCGATCACCCAGCCTTCGGCGAATTCTGATTCTACGAGGCCGTCGATGAAGCGGCTTGGTTTGGAGAGGACGATACCGGCTTCGCGGTCGTAAAGGTTTGTTGGATAGGTGATGATGAGATGCTCTTTCGCTCGCGTGCTTGCGACGTACATGAGGCGGCGTTCTTCTTCGAGCGACTCGGGATCATGGGAAGAGGCGATACTTGGGAAGCGGCCATCCAGGCAATTCGTTATGATGACTGTGTTCCACTCAAGACCCTTCGCGGAGTGGATGGTCGAGAGCGTGAGGATCTCGTCTTCTTTCGGAGCGTCTTCGGAACCGGCCAAGGATTCGGTCGGCGGCTCGAGCGAGAGATCGCTCAAGAGCGACTGCATCGAGCGATAGCGATCGGTGATAAGCTGAAACGTATCGAGATCTTTCTCGCGCTTTTGGTAGTCGTCGTATTTTCTACGCAGGAGCGGTTTGTAGAACTGGATGAGTTGCTCCGTTCGCTCCGAGGGCAGCGCATCCTCGCGGCTCGCCATTTTGAGCGCACCAAATAGCTGCATCACTTTTTGCGGCACCCCCATATCGGGCACTGGCTCCATGCCGGTCACGACATCGTCGGTGAAACGCTTGAGCGAGATCTTGTTGCTCAAAATATCCTGGACGATCTTCTCTGCCGATTTCGGTCCGACGCCATCCTGCAGCAGCAAAATCCGGTACCAGCTGACAGCGTCCTGCGGATTATGGATCACGCGCAGCATCGCCGTCAGATCCTTGATATGCGCAGTCTCGATGAACTTCATGCCGCCAAATTTCTGGAAGGGAATATTTGCGCGCTGCAGTTCGAGTTCGAGATCAAACGACATGTAGCCCGAGCGAAAAAGCACGGCAATATCTTCGAGCTTAGCGCCTTGCTCTCGAAATTCAAGGATCTTCTCGACGACGTACACCGACTGCTGATGCTCGTTCTCGGCGCAGACGACCTGCGGCAGTTCGTCGGAGGTCATGCGCGAGAACAGCGTCTTCTCATAGCGTTCGCTCGCGAGAGAAATGATCTGATTGGTCAGCGCGAGGATCGGTTGCGTCGATCGGTAGTTCTCTTCGAGCCGAATGATCCGCGCGCCTGGAAAGAGATTTGGGAATTCAAAAATATTCTTAACATCAGCGCCGCGAAATTTATAGATCGACTGCGCATCGTCGCCAACAACCATCACATTCGCCTGTGCCGGTTCGCGGCTCGAAGATAGCCGCTCGATCACGCGTGCCTGCAACCGGTTGACATCCTGGTACTCATCGACCATGATGTACTTGTACTTCTTCGTCACCGCTGCGCGAACTTCGGAGCTTGAGTCGAGCAGCAACACAAGATTCGTGATCAGGTCATCGTAGTCCATCACATTCGCGCGGCGTTTGTAATCGTCGTAGCGAGTGAGCAAGCGCGTGATGTTTTCGGTCTCTTCGATAAAGTGCGGATAATCTTGCGTGATGATGGCTTCCAAAGGTGCCATTCGACTGAGTTGCAGTGAGTGCATCGAAAGCAGCGTACCCTTTCTCGGGAAGCGCTTTTTACCGGCAGCGAGGCCGAGCTGTGTGCGCAACAAGTTGATCACATCTTCAGAATCGCCCTGATCGAGGATCGAAAAATTCTGATTGTATCCGATGACGGGTGAATATTTCCGCAGCGTCAGATTTGCGAAGGCATGGAACGTACCGCCGGATACGTCTTCCGCTTTTGTATCATGCAGCAGCACCGCCGCGCGTCGCAGCATTTCTTTGGCCGATCGGCGTGTGAAGGTGAGAAGTAGAATGCTCTTCGGGTCAACGCCCATCTCGACCAATCGCGCAACGCGGTAGGTGAGTGTCCGCGTCTTGCCAGTGCCAGCGCCTGCGATTACGAGCGCAGGTCCATCGACATGCCGCACAGCCTCAAGCTGCGCCGCATTCAACTCGCGATCATAGTTAACCTTGAATCGCGACTCGTCAACGCGCGAACGATCTGTCGTGCGCTTGAGTACGAATCGTTTAGGTGCAACTAAGCCAGTCTCAGGTTTTGATTCTTCCACGCTAAGGTCGCAAAGAAATGGGTGTCCGTCGAAACAAGGACAAGTTATGAATGAATCGACGGCCACGTTGTCAATCCCGGAAGGCAGTAGTGACGATCGATGGATTGTACGCGATCACATTCTGTCATTCCCGGGTAGGCGGGAATCCATCCCCTGCATTCAGGCGGCCCAATCGTGGATTCCCGCCTTCGCGGGAATGACAAGCCGAAAGATAGCACACGATCATGGACTATCAGTCCTCTCTGGGATCCAACTCAACCTTAACTGTGTGTTGTGAATCGCCTGCTTTGCGATCCCGACTCTTTCTCAAGCACGGAAAGATTTGGGAACGGGTGCGGGTCACGAAGGAGGCCCTTCGTGGCACACGGTCGAGATTTGGCACACGCCCGTCCGAAAGGGAAGCCGTTTAAGCAAGCACACTCTTTATCGCCTCAATGAACTGATCGACATCGCTCATCGAAGAATAGATGTGCAGGCTTAGTCGATTGGCGTCGAGATTCGATTCATGGACAACGCGGGTGCGGATCTTGTACTTCGAGACCATCGTCTCCCAAAAGTCGCCGCACTTCATATTCGCAAGCTTTATCGTCGTGAGCCCCGTCACCGAAGTCGCTGGTGTCAGGTAATGAAATTTATCGCCGGCAGCGCGTGTGAGTTCGGCGCGCATGTAGCTTGTCAGGTGCTTGATGCGTGCTTCGATCTTATCGAATCCGATCTTCGACATGAACTCGATCGCGGCTTGCAGGCCGTCGTAGAGCGCGAAGTTCTGGGTTGCGAAATCGTAGCGTGAGGCGGTCGGAAGAAAATCGAGCTTTCCATCGTATCCCCAGTATTTATCGGACTCCGCACCGCACCAGGTTGGGATCACATGATCCATGAAGCCCGGCTTGATATAAAGGAAGCCGATCCCCTTTGGCCCGCAAAGCCACTTATGTCCGCAACTCGCGTAGGCATCGACGCCAAGATCTTTCACATTGGTTTGCATCATTCCAGGTGGATGAGCCCCATCGGCCATGACCCAGATATTTTTTGCGTGCGCAAGCTTTGAGATCGCCTTGATCGGCAGCACCTGCCCCGTCGTACAGGTTACATGTGGCACCGCGATCACTCTTGTGCGAGAAGTGATTAGGTCGCTAACGCGATCGAGTATCGTTGCATCGTCGGGCGCAAGTGTCACAAATTTCACGACGATACCGTCCCGCTTCGCACGTGCGAGCCATGGCACCGCGTTGCCCGCATGTTCCTGATCGGTCAGGATTACTTCATCGCCCGCTTTCAGTTCGACGCCTGAAGCAACGATCGAAATTGCTTCGCTTACATTATGCGTGTATGCGATCTCATCGCCGTTTGCGCCGATCACGGAGCCGATGGCTTTACGTATGCCTTCGTAATCGCCGCCATAGTCGCCGGTCGAATCGACATGCTCGATGCGCTTCGTTACGCGCTCGGTGACTTCGCGCGGACTCGGACCCATCGTGCCGTTGTTCATGTAGATCAACTCCCGCGTGATCGGAAATTGATCGCGGATGGTGCTCCAGTATGCCTCATCAGTCGCAAGTATTTTCGTCGAAGCCACGGTTTCGGGCATGGCAGTTTCGCGCAAAGTAGAGGGTCGTACGTTCAACTGATTTTTCAGCAACGTTGCGGCAACGGGCGATGCAAGGCTCATAGTTAAAAATGTTCTGCGGTCCATGAAGAGGTTTAGCAAATGCTACTTTGAAGAACCGCGATAGCAGGGAAATACATCCACGCATCTGCGCGAAATCGACAGAAAGCCGTCATACTTCATAATTCAAACTTCATACTTGCCCCACCACCCTCACCCTAAATCCCTCTCCCATTCGTCAGGCGAATGGAAGCGGGACTTAACGGGCTTTTTATTTTAATAAAATCTCATCCAGCACGATCCAATTCTCTTCGCAAAGTGGACGCGACCGCGCCACCATTCCATTAGATCCTTCACTTCGCTAAAACTCATTCAGGATGACGTCGTACAAAAACTATCTCGTCTGAACAACACTCTCAAAACACGTCATCCTGAGTGAAGCATTCATCGCTCTGGCGATGAATGCGGAGTGAAGGATCTCACGGAATGCTGGCTTCTAACACGATCCAATTCCCTTCACAAGGTGGCACGACCGCGCCACCATTCCATAAGATCTTTCACTTCGCTAAAGCTCATTCAGGATGACATCCCAATCGGTGTGCTTCGTTGGAAGAATAGTTTACTTGCCCCACCACCCTCTCCCTAAATCCCTCTCCCATTTTTGGGGAAATGGGCGAGGGACTTTGAAAAGGAATTTTTATCAGTAGAGTCTGACGCCGCTCGTTTTTGGAAGATAGACGGGTGCCGGGAATAGCGGGTGATGGGCGAAAAAGAGTAGATCGTTTTCACCAAAAAGATTAAGCTCGTCTCCTTTTTCGGCGTGGGTCGCGATCTGGGACATGGCGGAGTCGGCGTATAGGATAGAGAACTGCGTGACAAGAATTCGACCGATCAATGGATGCGAAAGTTTGTAGAAGTTTTCTGCTTCCTTGATTGAACGCTGTTTGAGTTGCAGAACAGTATCGATTCCCCGACCGCTAATGTGCAAGAGCGCACTGAGGAGATAGTTCGCTTCTGGAATGTTGACTCGAGCATTGCCGGTAGAATCGACGATCACCTCGGTCGAAGCTTCGACCAGATTGCAATTGAGACAACTGACATCTAATGACTGCGGGTGTTCGCGACCGGCAACCGAGTCGGTTTGGCGTAACGAAAATTCGATCGAATCAGCCTTCCAATGCGGATCGGTGATCCGGAAAAAGCTTGCGCTCCTGCCGCATCCTGTTACGGACGCTGCGAAGATCAATAACCAAACGAAGAGCCGTCCGTTCATGGAGCGACTTCCACCGCGCCCGCTTCCACAAATCCTTCGACATCGTCGATGACGACAGAATAAAGGTCGCCCTCCCTTGCCAGGTACGGCAGCGTTGCGCCCTGCGCAAGGATCTTGATCACTTCTCGTTTCGACTTATCCTTATACACGGCAACGCCCTCTTTTGCGATGATCCGAAGCATCGTTGCTTTTTTCGCAACCACTGCGGTCTTCGTATCTACCACTGGAGTCTTCTTACTTTCGTCCGGCTGCGTTCGGATTACTTGACGATGAACAGGCGTCGTTTGATGGCGCGGCATCGGGCTCTCGGTCGCCGGATCCCGATCGATAAAGTTCTCCGCATTCATCGTGTAGCTCGTGTCGAGCTTCTGTTCGTGATAGACGTTGAACGTCATGATTGGCGACACGTCGGAACTAAGGAATGCGCTGCTGTGATCCTGGAATCGGAGTGTAACCATGCTCCTATTCTGATAACACTCTGTGCAACGGACGACGACAGAATCTTCGTTCGGCGACCAGTTCGCACTATGGCTCGGATCGAGCGCAACGCGAAGGCTATCTCCATATCGGCTGAAAATCAAGCGTGTATGCTCCCGCGGACCGGCACACGAGACCATAAATCCGCAAACGACAAGCAGCGCGATCTTCCACGATGCGCCTCGTCTCTTACTGTTTTCTTTCATGACTGATCCTCCTGATGCAACGTAGAACACTCTGTTAGGGAAGCTGCGCTAAAAAATTATCGATCCTAAAAGTATCCAGCACGTTGAAGGTCTGCAACAACTTTCCCTTCCGCCACTGATTGTCAACTTTGAAATAGCCGTAGACTCCTTTGCCGAACTGACTGCTATCGAGCGTCAGCACATGTTCGGTGCTCGGATACAAACGTATCCCGTCGCCATTGGCAATGGCGTTGTCAAGCGCCGAACGCGAATCGAATTTCTCGGCCGCAACAAACAGTTGGGCCGGTTGCTGAAGATCGATGACCACCGTTGACTTACGCTCGGGCTTTGGCTGGTTCAGTTGGGCGACGCTGTCGTGCGGGGTTGGCCCAACGATAAGAGCTCTTCGTTGCGGCTTGCTCATCAGGAGAACGATCGTGACCGTAATGACCGTCAGAACAATGAGAATGATCGACAATAAAAGTCCTCTGCGGCGCTGCAATGTGCGCCGCACGCGAATAAGCGTTGTCGCCTCATTGACGAGTGTTTCGCGCTCGCCGCTGTTACGGTCTGCTTCGCGGCTCAGACCGTTCGAGATCAACTGTAATTCCTGGGTGTCGAAGATCTGATCGTTCGCATCGGTGATGCGAAGAAGGTTCGGCAGGTGAAAGATCGTCCTGCTCGTCACGTGTTCAAGCGTCGTCGCGATGAACGAAGGGTCGCTTACGGATTCGCTGACCTCAAGCTGCGTTACGGGACGGGTAAAAAGCGCGATCGACTTCAGGTAAGAGCCGATGCTATCCCAGTGCGATTGTGCTGAAGGTAGTGCCTCGTTCGAAAACAAGGTCGCAGGATGCTCGCGATGAAACGCGTTGAGAAAATCGACTAATTGTAGACATCCTTTGGCGGCAAGGTCGATCGGATTTTCAAACCGCCGCTCGGCATGGACGATGCCTTCGGTGGATGTTTCGGTCCAGCTTTCGCTCTTTCCGCCAATAATGCGCCCCCCGCGATGCATCAAAAAAATGATTGCGGCGCCTCGCGACCAGAGCAAAGCTATGTGGTCATGCGGAACGCTCAGCGGGTTGCGAGCGAGTACGACAGTTTCGCGGGAATGCACGGTGTATTGCCGGATCGTTTCGGCGATACGCTCAAAAGCTTCCTTCGACTCGGGGTCCAGGAAATCAGGTCCTATGATGCGTGTAACAGATGACAACGAAGCTTACCTGACGTTACGGATCCAATGTCGGTTCATCGAGGGTTGTCCCTTTGCAACCATTGATAATTCGGGGTTCGGGATTTCCTGTGGGGAAATGATGTTCAAAGGATGGGCCGAACGGCGGCTCACTCTGGAGAATTACGAACTTTCTTTCTCCACAATTCCCCATCCTGATCAATATCTTCTGTGCTTTTTTTGGTCGCAACCCCTATCGGAAATCTCGAAGATATCTCGCTTCGCGCAATTCGGATATTGCAGGAAGCAGATATCGTCGCATGCGAAGATACGAGACACGCCCGTATTCTCTTTGAACGCCACGGAATCCGTCCCCGGCGATTGATCAGTTATCACTCGCACAACGAGCGCTCGCGAGCCTCGGAACTGGCCGAAGATCTCCGAACGGGTGCTACGATCGCCGTAGTAACAGACGCCGGCACGCCAGGAATTTCCGACCCTGCATGGGCCATTGTTCGCGAAGCGATCATGAATGGCGTCGATGTCGTGCCGGTGCCGGGCGCATGTGCGGCGATCGCCGGACTCTCTGCGAGCGGCCTGGATACTTCGCGCTTTGTCTTCGAAGGCTTTCTTCCGTTAAAGAAAGGCCGCAAGAAGCGGATCGCAGCCATTGCCGAAGAAACCCGGACGATCGTCATCTATGAATCTCCGCATCGGATCAAGCGACTGCTCGAAGAACTTAAGACAGCTTGCGGGACTTCGAGAAAGGTCGCGGTTGCGCGCGAACTGACGAAACACTACGAGGAATTCCATCGTGGCTCGCTCGGAGAAGTTGCTCTCGCGATCGAGCAGCGTTTTCCCGAATCCGTCAAGGGAGAATGCGTGGTCATTCTCGAAGGAAAAGGCGCTACCACAAGCGATGCGCCGGGCGATTTGCCGGAGGAGAACGGGCCGGGCGATTCCGAATGATCGCTCCAAGCCTGCCCAAATCATACACATTCAATTCGCTTTCATGACGTTTCAGCCTGAGGATTTCGAGTCGCATCCCTGCGATCTCTGCGGTGCCGATGATGCCACAACGCGCTACACCAAGCGCGGGTTTTCGATCGTGCAATGCAACAAATGCGGCATGGTCTATACGAACCCACGTCTCAAGCCCGCGAAGATCGGTGAACTCTACGATGCCAATTATTTCCAGGGACATGGCTTCGATGAAAGTGTCAACTACGTTGCCGATGTCAACGAACATGGCAAAACAAAATCGAACTACACGTTAAACGATTGGGACCTGGAGAGCATCCAATCGATGCTGAAAGCGAATAGCAACACCAAGCCGCGCCTGCTTGAGATCGGTTGCGGCACAGGCGTCTTTCTTGATAAGGCGCGCGCACATGGCTTCGATTGCGAGGGACTCGAGCTCAGCAGCTACGCGGCCGATTTTGTTCGGAGCATGGGCATACCCGTCCAAACGAAGTCCATCGAAGATGCAAGTTTTGCGGATAACTCCTGGGACGTAATCGTGATGCGAGAAGTCATCGAACATCTGCCGCATCCGCTTTCGGCATTAAAGACGGTGCAAAAATGGCTCAAGCCCGGCGGCGTTCTTTTTATGGCCACCGGTAACTACGACTCGCCCGAACGCAGGCTCCGCGGCGCCGACTGGTTCTATTTTATGCCCGAAGGCCATCTCTATTATTTCGCCAACAAGACAATGACGAAATACCTGCAACAAGCGGGCTTCTCTGGGGTTACGGTTACGAATCAGGGCGATATGCTCATGGATAAACTTCGAAACGCTGGGGTGCTCGCACCGGGTGTTGCGATCCCCAGTAACCCGATACGCAAGCTTGCGTTCTCGTTGGTACGCGGTATCAATCATTTCATTTCGAGCGGGATGCGAATCTATGCGGTCAAATAATAAGCTCTCGGTCGGACTTCTCGTTTTAGTGCTGACCTTGACCTTTGAGCAATCAGCATTCGGTCAAAGTTCGCAATTGGAGGCATCGAGGCAAAAGACGTTACTGGTGCTCGTTCGCTCGAGCGCTATCCCGCGCATTCGATCGGCCTTTGATAGTATTCGCAATCTGCTGCCGACCGGTCGATCAAACCTTCAGACGCTTGCCTGGCAGGATGCCAATGCAATTTCGGCAAGCCTCGACATTCCTCGCTCGTTAACTCCAACTTCACTCAAGCCATTTATTGCGCAGCATAGCGCCGCGATCGAGGATGTTCGCGAGCGCATGTCTCCCGAGATCTTCGCTCAAGCTTCCACGATCGCTCCAACGATCAAAAACGCGAGTGAGCTGAGTGTGACCGAAACACGCGTCGCTCGCTGGTTCGTACTTACTTACGCTGAAAACGTCGAACCTGCCAGAGCCGCCGCGATGCTTAGGAAATCTTCCGCCATCGAAACCGCCGAGCCAAAATACATTCCGACCCATTGCTTCATTCCGAACGATTCACTTTTTCCGCAGCAATACGGTCCGCAACTCATTCATGCTCCGGAAGCCTGGGACATCACGCGATGCGATTCGACGATCGTAGTTGCCGATGTGGATGTCGGCACGGACTGGTCGCATCCCGATCTAATGAATAATATCTTTATCAATAAAGGCGAAACAGGACTTGATTCGAACGGCCTCGACAAACGCTCTAACGGCATCGATGACGATGGCAATGGCTTCGTCGATGACTGGCATGGCTGGGATTTTGGCGGCATTGACGGTACGCTGCCGGACAACGATGCACGCACGCAATTAGGACACGGCACACACACGGCTGGGACGATCGCGGCGACCGGCAACAACCATACTGGGGTCGTTGGTATCGCCTTCGGTGCTGATCTCATTCCGCTCAAGGGCGGCGACGATCAGGGCACGCTCGATTTTGTTTATGAAGCGATCGTCTACGCTGCCGATATGGGTGCACGCGTCGTCAATTGTTCGTGGGGCGGACCAACGCGGGCTCAGGCCGAGCAGGATGTTATCAATTTTGTAACGGCAAAGGGTCTGGGCGTTGTGGCTGCTGCGGGCAACAACGGCCGCTACGAAGAATTTTATCCTGCGTCATACCACAACGTGCTCTCGGTTGGCGCAGTCGATTATACCGGTCAGCTTGACGTATCCTATTCCAATCATTCGACACGTGAGGCCGTATGCGCTCCCGGGACGAATGTGCTTAGCACGTTCCCCGGCGCTATGTACGGCTTAAGCACGGGCACGAGCATGGCCTCGCCGCACGCGACGGGCAGCGTTGCGATGGTGGTTAAGCGATTTCCGGAATTCACTATACGACAGGCGATGGAGCAGGTTCGCGCGACTTGCGACACGATCGAGAACAACCCCTACCCAGACCTTACCGGCAGAGGCCGTATCAATCTCTTTCGCGCTGTTTCGGAAGTCAATGCCCATTCGGCTCGCATCGATTCCGTCCAGATCTTCGATGCTTCAGGCGACGGCATTTTAACTCCGGGTGAATCGGGGCAGATCGTGTTGCATGTGACAAATTATCTTGCGCCGCTCTCGGGACTTCAGGCAAAGATCGAGATCCTTTCCGATCCTTCGATCGTAACGACTCCGATTCAAAATATCTCGTTCGGCAGCGTCGGAACGCTCCGGCAGATCAGCAATAACCCGATGACCTTCCCGATCACGGTCGGAGTAAATGCGCCACAAACGGTTGTGCTCGTCAAAGTGACGTTTTCCGATATCGAAAGCGGCTATGCCAACGACATCGATTATTTCTCGTTCGTCGTTAGCCCCTCCTATCGCGATCTCTATAAAAATAATCTCACGGTTACCTTCGATTCGCGTGGTGCGATCGGATATGGCGACGAGCAGAACGACGAACTTGGGTCGGGATTTTACTGGAGAAATTCGCCGCCATCGATCCTTACTTCGGGCAAGAATGTGCTTTATGCCGCCGGACTAATGATCGGCGAGGATACGGCTCGCGTAGTATCCGATGCACCGGGGCCCGCTTCGCCCATTAACGATACCGACTTCAGCGCGCTCGCTCCGATTCGGGAGCAGGCACCGCCGGATCGCCCGGCGTCGGTTCAGGAGCTTGCCGCAAAATATGACGATGCACAGGCCGATCCTGCCGTGCAGATTGGTGCCTCCGTCGATCAGCGCGCCTATGATTTTGTGACCGGACTTTCGGCCAACGCCGTTGTCGTTAATTACGTCATCAAAAAGAAACAGCGTTCGGATGGCGTGCTTCCGAGTAACGATGCGGCAATCGCGCTTTATGCCGATTGGGACATCGGGATCTCAGGCGCGAATAATACTGCCGGCTTCGATTCGGTCAATCAGATCGGATGGGTGCAGCGTCTCGAAGCTGGCTATCCTTTTGTCGGGGTGTCGCTGCTTTCAGCGTTACCCGATTCTGCAGCGCTGAATGTATATGCCGAGGACAATGACGGTTCCAACGGCAGTATCAATGCCTACGATGGCCTGACACGGCAGGAGAAATGGACGATGATGACGACGCAAAGAAATAATGCAGGCCCCGGAGATGTTGCGCTCGTCTATGGACTTAAACACGTACAGCTTGCCGCCTCGGATTCTATCGTTGTGACGTTCGCGCTGGCACTTGCAACCGATCAGGCAGCACTTCGCCAGACGATCGCAGATACACGCAAAGCCTGGCTCTTGACTGCCCGCGTGGAGCTACTCGCAGCTAACGACCATGACATCTCAGTTTACCCCAACCCCTTCACCAACACACTTCACATTAGCCTGAAAAGCTTGAACGCAACAAGTGTGACGCTCTACGATCTGCTTGGAAGAGTAGTCAGAAGCGAAGCAGTACAGGGCCGCAACGTCGTCGATCTTGCAGTAACCGATCTAATTGCCGGGACATACACTCTCGTTGTTTCAACCCCCGCCAAAGAGTATGTGAGGAATATTGTGCATTTGAAGTAATCTGGTTCGAAGCCTGCGTTTCGGGCTTCGAACATCTTCTCTCCCCCGACTGTTGTCGCTCCCCTAACCGTATTTTTGCACCATTATGTCACTTCCAGTAGCCGCGATCGTTGGTCGTCCGAACGTCGGTAAATCGACGCTTTTCAATCGTCTTGTCGGCGAACGAAAAGCCATTACCGAAGCGATCTCCGGCGTAACTCGCGACAGGCATTACGCCAAAGCTGACTGGGCCGGACGCGATTACTCCGTCGTCGACACAGGCGGTATCGTTGCCGATTCGAACGATGTATTTGAAAAGGCGATCAAGACGCAGGCAGAACTTGCGATCAACGAAGCCGACGTGATCTTATTCCTGATCGATATTACCGCAGGCATTCATCCGCTCGATCAGGAAGTTGGGGCGATGCTGCGGAAGTCGGGCAAGAAAGTGCTGCTGCTTGCAAATAAAACGGACAACACCGAGCGCGAAACGCTCGAACTCGCTCAGTTCTATGAACTCGGACTCGGCGAACCGATCCCTGTCTCGGCGATCAACGGGCGCGGCGTTGGCGATTTCTTAGATATCCTGCTCGCAGCATTTCCACCAGAAGAAGAAAAGCCTGATGGGCCCGAACCGATGAAGCTTGCGATCGTCGGCAAGCCGAACGTCGGAAAATCGAGCTATCTCAACGCGCTCTTAGGCTACGACCGCGCGATCGTGACGCCTATCGCCGGCACTACCCGCGACGCGCTCCATACGAATTACACCTACTACGGCCAGACGATCACCCTCATCGACACGGCCGGACTTCGACGCAAGAAATACATCAAAGATGCGCTCGAGCTTTTTTCGACGATCAGGACTGCGAAAGCGATCGAGGAATGTGATGTCGCGCTTGTGCTTGTCGATGCCGATCAGGGTGTTGAGAATCAGGATGCGCGCATTTTGAATCAGGTCGTCGATGCGCGAAAAGGATGCATTCTTGTCGTAAACAAATGGGATACGATCGAGAAGGACACGATGACCGCCGCACGTTTCGAAAAAACGATTCGCGAAACGTTCAGAACGCTCGATTATGTGCCGATCGTCTTCATTAGTGCCTTAACGCATCAGCGCCACACAAAGCCGCTCGAACTTGCGATCAAAGTCTATGAAGATCGTAAAAAGCGAATCGGCACTAGCGAACTCAACGACGACCTCCTCAAAGAAATCGAGCGCACCCCCCCGCCCAACATGCAGGGCCACGATCTTCGCATCAACTACATCACGCAGGTAAAGACTGAACCGCCAGTCTTCGCATTCTTCTCAAATTTTCCAGATCTCATTCCCGAATCCTACCGAAGATTTCTCGAACGAACGCTTCGCGAAAAGTATGGATACGAAGGTGTACCGATCTCGTTTATTTTTCGGAAAAAGTAAACTTTATCGAGCGATCACAAAGCGAGTGGACTGATTTCCGTGCCTTCCATCAGTCGATCGCCGCAGCGCGGACGACCATCAATTTACAACTTGACACAACATTCCTGGACGGCCGCGCTGCGGCGTGGGGATGGGATCGGGTCACGAAGGAGGCACTTCGTGGCACACGGTCGAGATTCAGAATAATCCTCTCTGTATCTATTCCCCAACTTCCTTGGATAGAAGGACATCTAAAAAAATGTGGGACACGCTTTAGCTTGTCCCAAGCACTTTTTGCCTCAGTAACTCTGCTGTTCACGAGTCATCACGCGATCCTGCTGGCTCCTGGTGTGAAGATTCGATGGGGCAAGCTAAAGCGTGCCCCACATGCGCTTAGGTCGCGATATTGACTCTTTGAGAAAGGAAAGATTTGGGGATGGGAGCGGCTCGCGAAGGAGGCGCTTCGTGGCACACGGTCGAGGTTGGCACAAACGTTACTCTCTTGACTCGTTACGGTTTTAACTTTAGTGGTATTGATGCGTGGCTGACGGCGCGGCTTTCGACGCTTGTTGCTTCGACGCGAATGACGTAGGTCCCGGCCGGCATCGGATGCTGCGCGTCGTCGGTCCAGTCGAAGTTGAACTCGTATTCGCCTGCGCTTTTGAGTTCGTTCGTGATTAGTTTGCGCACCGGCTTGCCGAGGATATCCTGAACTTCGAGCGTGACCGTGCTGCGCAGTGGCAGCTCGAGTTCGAGCACTCGGTCGATCCTGTTCTTCGATTTTTTGACCTTCAGGGCGAGCACCGTCGGTGTGGGTCCGACGGCCTTCTGTTTGACGCCTTTGCCGCTTACGAGCAGCACAACCGTATCCTCACCAAACACGGCGATCACCCTCGAGTGATACTCTTTTTCCTTATCGGCCCGAAAGCAAATATTGATATAGAGTGAACCGTGCGGTTCGAGTTGCATCGGCATCATTTCCTGCACTGGCGAATTGATCCGAAAATGAGCCGGATCGTCAGACCGCAGCATCGTCAACATTTTTGGACGGTCGCTTTTGTTCATCAGCGGCATGTTGCTACAGTTCTCCTGCTGCACGCCTTGCGTGAGAAAATCGACCGTCGGCCGGTCGAAGGCAACTTCGGGTCCGCCAAGCGCACCAGGCATTTTCATCGGACGCCCAGCGCCCGGCTGGCAATCTGCACTCGCGTGCACGCAAAAAAGCGAAGCAAGCGCCAGGAGCACCACGCTCAACGCGCGAATGAAGATTCGGAACATGTGTACGGGGCGAGTGATGATAATCAATGAGAATCGACGAACAGTCAGTCTTGAACGGCTGAGGCCGACGCGAAGTTCACCGGCCTCACCCGTTCGAGGTCAAAGCCAATTTTCCTTAGCCACCGACGCAAGTAAATAGGCGAGGCTACGGGTGTGTTACGCGCATGCGCGAGCGGGAGAAAAAGTTGACTCAATAACGATGGGAAATGTAACTGCCATGCGTCAATTCTATGTTTACTATATTGTGAACCAATATTCCTCTCACTTCCCTGCTTCCCTCTCTGATAAAAACAGGAAAGTGTTGTTTTCTTTCCGAAGTGGAATTGTGAATAAAGTTTGCACACACGAGTGGCTACCTGGCGAAAATCGCACGTTTTAGGCATATCGTCTGCTGCGTCGGAGAAACCGCTGGCAATTTCGAGCTTCCCCAGAGACCCGTTATCAAAGCCGAGAGATGAAAGAGCGATAACTTTGCAGGCTTGCCAGAGTCTTAGCAAAGTATAAAGGAGAGATTGTGTTCACAGGCTTGATCGAAGAACTCGGCACACTCGTTGACCGAATGAACGAGGGAACTTCTGTGCGTCTACAAATTGAGGCAGAGAAGGTACTCTCGGACCTTAAAATCGATGATTCTATTTCAATTAACGGTTGCTGCCAGACAGTTGTAGGGCTTCAGCCGTCCGCTTTTGAAGTCATCGCGGTTCAGGAGACTCTCCAAAAAACGACACTCGGTTCATTGACAATTGGTGCATCGCTGAACCTCGAACGGGCCGCAACCTTAGAGACACGCCTCGGCGGTCATTTGGTACAAGGTCATATCGACGGTCGGGCGCGTGTGCAGGAGATCAGGGAGCTTGACGGGAGTTGGGAATATTTTTTCGAGATTCCGCAGGCATTCGGAAAGTATATTGTAGAAGTCGGTTCGATCGCGATCAATGGCGTAAGTCTCACCGTCGCGAATATCGAACGAGCAAAGGGCGAGCAATCGCTGATCATAAAGATTGCCATTATCCCACACACGTATCGAGTCACCAATTTCAGGTATCTTCGCATAGGAGATGAGGTCAACATCGAGACCGATGTGATCGCAAAGATGGTCGAGCAGTTCGTTTCGAAGAGTGCCAGTTAGCAGGACTGCGAGTTAGCACGAGAGCCAGTCAGAGAGAGATAGATCGAGTAGTCAGAGTTTGTTTCCAAACGTTGTGTTGTCAAAGTCTCCGGCCGTGATTAGCCGGAAGTGAGCGAAGTATCGCCTGCACCGTCGCCATGGGTGCGCCGATCTTCGACAAAAAAAGTTTTTTGACCGTAGCATTCTACATATTCCACTTACGATCGCACCATGTCTAAAGGCGGAGCGGGAAAAGTCTACTTCATTCTTTACCTTGCAGTTCTCCTCGAATTGCTTATCATCATCGTTGAGCGCGACGACGCCGAAGACGAACTCAGGAAAGAGAAAGCGGCGCTCGAACAAAAGAGCAAACGCATTCAGCTTATCGCTGAGACGATCATCAACTCGCTTCGTGGCAGCGCCACTTCCGTCAGTTCGACTTCGGATCAGAGCATGATCCTCGGCGATCCGAAGGAGCTGGAGCGCCAGTTTTCGGTCCGCGTCCGTGTCTCCGATCCGCTTCGCGATTCCGTCAAGGAGCTCGATCTCCACATTCTCCGCAACAATCAGGAGATGGCGATGATCAATATCGCTAGCGACTCGGTGCTCTATCCGAGAACGCAGCTGGGGCAGGATTATACGTTCACCTATAAATTCAAGCCGACATTCGGCGCCGGTGAATACAAGCTACATTTCGATGCGCGCACCAACCAGGTCGTCGGTGTGACGCCCGAAGCGAGCGTCAACGATACGGTCAAGATCGGAGCGATCCATCTTACGGTCGGCGAACTCAGGGAAGTTAAAGATGGCATCGTCGAGAACGTACCGCTTCGCGGCTACATCGATTCGCTGTTAAGCGGCAACTATACGAACTTCGCTACCAACGTCGGTTCGAACGAGTTCACGGTGAACGTTCAGCCGCCGAAAAACCCGGTCTACGATCAGCTCTCGGTATTCCCCGAAGAGAATGACTTCGCTGCCTTCCCGAAGCTCGAGCTTCCGAACCCGATCAAGATCCAGGGTGCTGAAGCAAGCAAGGTCGAAATCACGAAGACCGATGGACCTGGCGAATTTATCAAGGTCGATACTAACTGGGTATGGCATATGACGCCTACGGAAGCGATGGTCGGGCAGACCTATACGGTTCACTTCAAAGGCCAGGCGAAGCGTGGTGGCGGAGCGAAGGATCTCGCCGACGGATCGTTCAGTGTGAAGGTCGATAAACTCGGACCCGCGAATCTGACCCAAGAGTTTACACCCATCGGTGATGATAAGAAGCCACACGCCTACTCTGGAGTTACATTCCGATTGAATGGTAAATTCGCCAATCTTGACGGATCATACAAAACAGAATTGTATCTCGCCGGTAAGAAGATCAAGGATGCTGCGGAACCAAATATTGACTTCAAGCCGGAATTCCTAACTGATGAAAAGAAGCAACTGGAGGTGAAGCTTTATTTCCGATCACCATTTATGAAGGAATTTGTCGTTCTACAGGACACAACCTTTACAATTCAGTCGCCGCCACTTCTAGGTGGAGTCGGCAATAACCAAAGCCTGAACGCTGGTGACGACCTCGAATTTAAAGCGGCACTCGGAGTTCTGAACGAGTTCTTTGATGCTGGTGGCGAGTTCGATGTGTCATCTGATGGTTACTTTGACGGCAAGGCGAAAAAGACTGCCCCAAATACGTACTCTGTTAAGATGACGAGCAAAGGTCGCGGCGTT
>JBBSDW010000006.1:0-43577 GCA_038240295.1 Kapaibacterium sp. (SeqCode) | reverse complement strand
CTTGGATCCTACGTATTACCGCGGCTGCTGGCACGTAGTTAGCCGATCCTTACTTTTCGGGTACCATCAAACGGGTAGTAACCCGCCATTTTTCCCCGACTACAGAGGTTTACAATGCAGAGCACCTTCATCCCTCACGCGGCGTTGCTGCTTCAGACTTTCGTCCATTGAGCAATATTCCTCACTGCTGCCTCCCGTAGGAGTCTGGGCCGTGTCTCAGTCCCAATGTGGCTGATCATCCTCTCAGACCAGCTACTGATCGTAGCCTTGGTAGTCCGTTACACTACCAACTAGCTAATCAGACGCAGGCTCATCCTTAAGAAAACTTGATATTCAAATGATGCCATCCAAATATATTACGGAGATTTAGCTCACCTTTCGATAAGTTGTGCTCCCCTTAAGGGCAGATTACCTACGTGTTCCGCACCCGTGCGCCAGTATGTATTGCTACATCCTTGACTTGCATGTGTTAGGCACGCCGCCAGCGTTCGTCCTGAGCCAGGATCAAACTCTCCGTTGTACTAACATCTCTGCTGTACTTTGACGTTGATGTCTGATACTGATCCAAAACACTGGCAAATATTTGAACCCTTACGAGTTCTTTTAAATGCTGTTGTTCCAGATTGCAAGTGTTTATAGACCTTGCGGTCTTAGATCATTACTGATCTTTTATGAATCTCAATCTATCTGTTCGATTCGCATCGATCAGATAGCAAATTCACGGTTGCTTGCTGCTTGATGAGTCATTAGACTTACAAACCAAATCATTGCTGATTCTCGAATCATTGCTGATTCTCGAATCATTACTGATCCGTGTATCATTGCTGATACCTTGCAAGCATCCTTTCTCATCATGCTGACTATCTTTGTATAACCTATAGTTACACAAACCTTCCATTTCAATGAACACTTTGTTGGTCGCGTGACGCGTGCGATTCACATCGAACGTTGTCGCTCCGAAGAGCCAGTCACTTTTCCATTTCCACCGTCAGTTAACAAATTGTTTCTGACAGGGGCGCCTATAACCAAAGTCGCTACCGATTTGGTGCCCGATCTTTCAAACTTTTTCAAGTTTTCTGAAGATTCTCGGGGTTTTGATGGCGTTTCCCAACACCAGCTTACCCTTCAGAATCGAGAGGTTTCGCTCCTCCCTTCGTGCAGGCGGGTCACTAACCGGAGTGACCTCCCCGAAGTTCCGAACTCCCCAAATTTTCTTGAAATGAGGTTATTTCCCGTCTCGTCTCAACCTCATCAATGCCCTTTGAAGCGTTCATGAACAGGCTTTTCGTGGCCCCACCAAAGGCCCAACAGGGATTTCAAAGAGCAAATATGCTCGCTGGGAGGTATGAAGATTGAATTATGAACCCTGACTGGGAACAAGTCATCCTGAGCCCGACGAAGGATCTTACCTCAAGCTCGGAACCCACTTTTCAGTCGAGCACCAACATTCAACCCATCACGTACAGAGTCAAGACGGCGCTCGACTCCACACAGTCCAAATTCCGGTCGCCCCACTTTTCACGGTGTGCAGGGAAGCGCCGCCCTCCCTGACCCAACTCGTCAATTCTTGTGAGCAATGCATTTGCTACCCCCAAAAACCTCACCCAACCTCTCCTTCGCAGCAGAGGAGATTTTATTGTCCGGTGCTGGAGATTGAGGTCTGAGGCCAATCTCGTGTTGTAGTTGCAACGTTATGTTTTTGCTCCGCGCGTTCGGCAAGCCGACTTTAAACTAATAGCCTCTCCTGCGAAGGAGAGGTTGGGTGAGGTTTAGACCGCGACATCATGTTCTGAGAATGTGAATACCTGAAGCGGTGACTGCGAACATCGCTCGTGGTTTCACGAGACTGTCTGTAATCTACACATGTCGTCACGCGTTATTATTTACGGACAATCCATTTGCCACCAACATCGAGGATAGAAAGAAACGCAAGCTGAAGCGCGCGCTACGTTTGGGGCTGCAGGACTCGGAATTGGAAGTCCAGGGACAGCCTGAAAGGCTGTCCTCTCTCTGCGCAATATAATAATTGAGAACGTCAGCGCATTTCTTTACTGCGCGACGCGTAGCTGAAGCTCACCTTTCCGCCTCAAAGTTCCTTTGCATGCGTGGAAGCGTGAACCGGAACGTGGTACCTTCGCCGAGGGTGCTTTCGACTTTGAGTTTGCCGCCGTGCGCTTCGACTGCTTTTTTTACGATCGAGAGTCCCAGTCCGGAGCTTCCTTTTTTGTTTGGGTCGATCTCGCGATCGGTGAAGAGCGTTGCGAGTCTGGCTGCTGGAATTCCGTCACCGGTATCCTTTACAGTACATTCTGTGTAGTCGTGGTGGTGTTTGCTCGAGAGGATAATTTTACCGTTCGAGGTGTATTTGAGACCGTTCGAGATTAGATTTTGAAAGATCGTCGTAAGCGAGGGCGCGTCCGCGAAAACTGTTGCTGTGTGAGAGATGAGATCCACGATCTCAGTATTAGAATCCATCGCGAGCGATCTCATTCCTTCGACAACCGATTCTACTAATGGCCAGAGATCGAGTTCGCGCGCCGCAAGCTTTGTTTCGATTCCGGACTGAAGTGCCTTTTCGGCTTCGATGATCTTTTGGAGCATCGCATCCATTCGCGAGGCATTGCGAATGATCAACTGTAGCATTTCGGCCGCCGCCGCAGGATCGCTAACGATCGTATCCTCGATCACGCCTGCCGCGAGATTTATCGCGCTCAGCGGCGTCTTTAAATCGTGGATGATAAAAGAAATATTCTCTTCACGGCGCTTTCGTAACTCTTTAGCTTTTTCGAGGGTGTAGGATTGTACAGCGATCGAGATGGCGGAGTTGATCGCGCGATGCACCGTCCGTCCGCAGGAACCCGAGAGCGGCGGCCCACCCTTTTCGACTACGTCGCCGATGATCTCCCTGAGCAGGCTGTATTCGCGCACAACTTCGGTCACGCTAAAGCCAGCTTTGAATCGCTCCTCGCCGTGATTCACCGCCTGGGGTCTCAAATTCTGCAGTTCCTTGCCAGCAGACTGCGATTTGGGAGCATGGTTTTCCATTGTTTGTAACTCGATGACCACTTCATCGAGGAGCTTAGGGATCTCATCATTGATGACCGGATCGGTCATTTCTTTAGCGGAGTCGATCTGACGGACTTTCAGCCGCCAGATGTCCATTATTTCAATTTTCTTGTCGTTTATGAGTGCTGCGAGGGTCTCGCGAGTGTCGATAGTGGGTTTCTGCGATTGTGAATCCGCCATTTTTTTTGATTCGGAGCGAGCAATTTTCGATCCAATGTTGGTAGTTTGCCCAGTTTGTTGGTTTCCGAACTGACTCAAAATATTTATTCTCGTGGAAAATAGGCTTTCAGCCTGTTCCTGGGCTTCTAAGCCCGAGTAGCTTTGGCTGGCTTTTGCGAATTAGCATCGGATGGCGGGAAACGCGAGACGAAGTTTGCGATGCGTTTGGCTCGATCGGGACTCGGACTTGGAAGTCCGGGGACAGTCTGAAAGGCGATCCTCCACGAGGAGGGAAATTCTGAACTTTTTAGAAAACTGGGGGGATCGGCGTAAAAATTCGTATTTTTGCGAGATAGACCCAAACCAAACTTTTCTTGATGCCTATCAAATTCGGAACTGACGGCTGGCGCGATGTTATCGCCGATGAATACACGTTTGCGAATGTCGCGATCGTAGCGCGCGGTGCTGCGCATCATTTCTTGAAGCATCCAAAGCGCGCCAATGGCGTGATGGTTGGCTACGATGCTCGCTTCCTGAGCCGTGAATTCGCTGAGATTGCGGCGTGTATGCTGGCGAGCGAGGGACTTAAAGTTTACATCTCCTCCACCATCGTTGCGACTCCTGCAACTTCGCTTGCCATCGTCAAGAAAAAGATGGCGGGCGGCGTGATGATCACTGCCTCGCACAATCCGGCACAGTACAACGGCTTCAAGATCAAAGGCGATTACGGTGGCGCCGCGCTGACGGAGGTCATCGCCGAAATCGAAAAAAACACGAATTCGAACGATAATAAGAAGGAATCGGCGAAGTGGTTCGCCGATCGGCCACAGTTCGATACGATGCTTAAGGCGAAGATGATCAAGGAGATCGATGCGAAGGGGATGTATCTTGAAGAACTCCGGACATTGATCGATCTTAAACGAATCAAACGCTCCGGCATTTCGATCGCCTATGATCCAATGTATGGATCTGGCATTCAAACAATGGAACATTTAATACCCGATGCAGGTATCCTCCACAATGTTTGGAATCCTGGCTTCGGCGGCACGAACCCGGAGCCACTTCCGCAAAATACCGAGGACTTCGCGAAGTTTGTCGTCGAAGGCAAATACGATCTTGGACTTGTCACCGATGGCGATGCCGACCGGATCGGTGCGATCGACGAACGGGGAAATTTCTTCAGTTCGCAGATGATCCTCTGCCTGTTGCTGCAGTATCTTGTCGAGGTCAAAAAGAAAAAGGGACTTGTTGTCGTAAGTCAATCGGTCACGAGCATGATCGATAAGATGGCGAAAAAATACGAGTTGACGCTGCAGCGCACTCCGGTTGGGTTTAAATATATCACACGCTACATGCTCGATGGCAATGTGCTGATCGGCGGTGAAGAATCGGGGGGCATTGGGATTCCGTCGCTCCATATTCCCGAGCGTGACGGACTATATAATGGACTCATGCTCGCGGAGATCTGCGGTTATTACCAAAAATCATTGGGAGAACTGGTTCGCGATCTTGAAACCGAATATGGTCCGCACAAATACGAGCGATTCGATTTTCACACAACCGATCAGCGCAAACAGCAGGTCCTGAAAAAAGCAAGTGGCGGCTTCCGCAATATTGCCGGCGAGGAAGTTCAGAACACGAGCACACTCGATGGGTATAAGTATGTGCTTGCTTCAGGTGCATGGCTGATGATCCGCACCTCGGGCACAGAGCCGCTGCTCCGCTACTACGCCGAGGCCCCGACGGATGTGCAAGTGCAAAAGATTCTGGAGTTCGCGAAGAAGCTTTAGGACGCGTATGTAGTCCGCCCCCGACCACAATTCAAGGTCATTGCGAGCGGAGTTTGTTTTGTCCCAGCAAAACAAAAGGAGCGAAACAATCTCTATGCTCGGGGGCGCTTCAACACGAATCATCGATGCGATAATTTGGAGATTGCTTCGTCAGTTGATTCGCTTTGCGAATCAATCCTCCTCGCAATGACCTCGTTTTGGGAGGACCTTGCGTGGTGATCGCCTCGTGCCGGGATGAATTCGACTCCTCCCGCTCAAAAAACGCGTCATTACGAGCGTAGTTTTTTTCTTTAGCAAAACAAACGGAGCGAAGCAATCTTTATGCTCGGGGGTCAATCTTTACGATACGCATCGTGGCAATAGCATGGAGATTGCTTCGTCAGTTGATTCGCTTTGCGAATCAATCCTCCTCGCAATGACCTCGTGTGTTGGAGGGCCTGGGTTAGTGCACTGGCACCAATATACTTCCTCCGATCTCTGCGCGCAACATCGAAGGCTGTTAGAGGTCGATCGTTGTTGATGGAATCGGTTTAGCGGAATATGGTGTGAGGCTGTAACTTACTGTGACTGCCAATCGGAGCCATCGGAGTTTCGGAAGTGGCAGGTACATGCTGCTCGATGCTCCGACAATCATGCGGTATTGCGTTAATACCGAATGAGCGGCGACGTTAGACCAGTTTCGGCATCTCTTGGGTCACTACGTGCGGTGCTGCTCGGTTTCGTTCAACTGTCTCGCATAAAGCGAGGCGCTCGCGATGAATTTTAGCCAGCCGAGGAGCGGATGAACGAAGGATGGCGACAGGTGCAAGAACACTCCATCAGCGTCGTTGATGAAAACGGCATTTTGCGGATAAGAGACTGCCGATGTGTTGATCGAAACAGTCAGCGGGTTGACCGAATATTTGCGGAGCGGATCGAGCAGCCAGTTTTCTCCGATGCCGAACTGAAGTTCGCCGTAATTTTGCTGAGCGAGCTCGGAGTTCAGGAATTCGCTCGAGGTGCTATCAACTGCCTGCGCATGGGCTGCGCTGAATTTGGCAAACTGCACGAGGGCGATAAGAACAATAGCGATGAGAATACGCATCCTAAATCTTGCTGGTGAGAAGCTGCTTCCGAGAAGCTGTTTGTTAGTATCTGCTTGCTGGAAACCCTTCACTTGTCTGGAAGTCGCAAACGGCGTCATTTAGCCCCAAATTTTCCGCAAAGATCGGTGAAACAAACGCTTAAGCACGGTCGTAGTATTGGGGGCTTACACCATCACTCGGTTTATTTGTCGCTTTTATTGAAATCTTGTCACCTATTTAGATGGTCGCACCTTTAGTCGAGGCTGCACCTCTGGCGAACGAGGAACCTGTCAAACGAATGAAAACCCTGCAAGGATTTTCACGTGTGGCGCTTCCTCTTTTTGTTTTTTTTGCGGTAACGGGCGTGGCATACGCAGCTTATCGCATCGTAAGCCACGAGATCCCGCGGAGTAATACCGAGACGCGACTGAACATCCATGTTTACGCGCCGTACGGTTCGCTTGCAATAACTCCCCGGACCGCGCAACGCAGTATCGCACGACTCGATATGGAAGCCGAAGAAACCGGTGAGGACCCGGCCATGTATCTGCGCTATGGCGTTTCTCAGGCCGGTGTTGGCAATCTCCGCGTGTCGATCGGCGATGATGAGGGGTCGCTCCGCGAACACCGTCCTGTTGCGATGTGGCGAGCGAATTCGGAGCGGCTTTTGGTGAACACGAATTACATTTCGTCCGATAATGGCGGAGGCTATTCGTACGGGTACGAGCGCAATAATATCGTGACCTCTCCCATCCCCATGCATCCTGGTCCCGTTCAACAGGAAGGCGACTACAAGGCGCGGCTCTACTTAGCCCGCGACCTGCCAACATCGCTCAATGCGCAGCTCGGGTTCGGAGAGTCCTATATCGATCTTACAGGAATGGCGATGGAGCGCACCTACATCGAGACCGGGGCATCGAAGGTGCGCGTGGTTTTTGGTGCTCCGAACGTCGCTCCGATGTCTGTCTATCAGGTGAGCGCTGGGGTTGGCGAGTGTGCGCTCGATGGGATTTGCTATTCGAACGCCGCGAAATTCGAGTTCAGCGGCGGTATCGGCTACTATTCTTTGGGGTTCGGCGGTGAGCTTCAGCGGAATATGGATGCGACGGTCTCTGTTGGTCTCGGCAAGGTCACGCTCAACATTCCTCCACAAGCCGGGCGGGTTCAGGTGTTCTACGACGACAACATGTTCTCTGGCTATAATTTCTCGGGGCTCGCTATTCGGAGAAGCGGATATGCGACAAGTGTAGGTTTTGATAGATCGACTGCACCAATTTTGACACTCCATCTTTCGAGCGGGATGGGCAAGATGAACGTCGTCTACAGATAATTATGGTCATCCCGGCTCGGATTCCTCACTTTTTTATAAAATCTCCACAAATTTTCCTTTCTTAACACGCGCTGGCCTTCGTTTTGCTCAATTCAAATAAAACCACGAAGAGTGGTGTGACAAACAGGACATTGTGGTGTTTATATAAACAGACAAGGTTCTAAACGACAAGGATCTGAGATAGGCCGGAGGCTCAGATCTGGGGAAAAGAAGAAAAGAGAGTTGTAACAAATGGAATCGGCTGGCGTAATAAAGTCAGCGCAAAGAGAAACCCCGGAAGGACAGCCCGAGGTACTGAAGACAAGAATTTCAAAGTTTAGTCGGAGAATCAAGGGACAACCTCCGGCTATGAAGACACAACACAACTCAATCAGCCTCGGGTAACTCTCACCACCCGGGGTTTCTTTTTACTTCTTGCAAAATATAAAATTAATCAGGCGAAGTCAAGCCCAAAATGAAAATATCTTAAGAAAGTAGGATAAATCTTTCGAAAAGGACCCACTGGCTCCCACCCTGCCACGCACTCAAGGGAATCTTCCCCCTTTTTTTCAGACTCAGCAAGCAGCCTTCACAGCTAACAAATATTTGCGTGCGGTGGCGGCTACTTCATCTCTGATATGGTAACGTTGATATCGAGCCGTCATACTGGCGCTCAAAAGCCACTGATATTCCGCCGCAATATCAGGCAACTCGGTCTGACAGATCGCGAGTGTTGCCTTATGTTTCGACATGCGGTTGCGCTGCTTGAGGCCCAAACAATAGCTACTGACATTCTTATAAACTGCTTTGCCATCATGGATTGGAAAAACCTTTGACTGGACAAAATGCAGCGCAGCGTAAAAGGCGGATGTTACAACCCACTCATTGAACTTGGGCTCGCTCGAAAGTAATTCGCAAACTTCTTCGTTGTGTAGAGCGTGGTTACGCTGCGAAAAGGAATTGGGGCCAGACATATCCATCGGAAAGTAGCGCTTCTTCGTCGATATCGCCCGACTCTGACATATATTCGATCGAGAGATCAAGCGTTCGTTCTCTCCTGACGCGTGCTTCTTCTTTAGCCGACTCTCGAAGGACAGCGAGAAAGCCTTCGGAGCAATAGTTCTGAAGAGGAACTGTGAAGAGTATCTTCAGTGAATCGTAACTTTCTACGTTCAAATAGGCTCGTTGAGCATCGAAACCGCGACCTCTCATAAAGCCAACCAGTTCATCTCTGACGGAAACGACCGAGCGGATGTTCTCTTCGAGCACCCGTTTTAGTGTATCGTTGAATTGACGCAGAAAATCATTTCTACCGAGGCTCCAGACCTCGATCAGTTGATCTTCTGTAAATGTTTCTTTATCGTTCAGGCGAGTAGGCCATGTTCTCCTGACAAGCCTTGCCACGTCTCGAATCAACTCTTGCTCCGGTGCTTCAGTCATAGGTATTCTGAAAACCTCAGCGAACGAGCTTCGTTCCGCCCGCATATCCCCTTGGGAATCGCACCATCGCCACAACCAACAAGCCCCCGATGCTGTTAAGCGCCCTCATGAATAATAACGAAACCACCATCTCCCCTATCGTCGGCCACGCGTCTGCAGAAGGCACCGATCGTTACCGCCAGCGCTTTCCGGAGCTTACCGAGAATTTTCGTCAGCTGGGCGGCACGTCACTTTACTGCAGCGTTGTAGGATTCGGTACCTACCGCGTCGATCACCGGGTCGCGACACACCGCTCGGCGCTTGCGGCTGCTCTTCGGCGCGGGGTCAATGTGATCGATACGAGCGCGAATTATGCCGACGGCAACAGCGAAAAACTGATCGGCGAGGTGCTGCAGTCGATGGTCGAATTAAATGTGATCAAGCGCGATGAGGTCATCATCGTTAGCAAAGGCGGCTACATCCAGGGCGAGAACTACCGGCGCTTACACGCTGCTGCTGAAGCCGACGATGCCGACCTTACGCCCGGTTCGGAGCTAAACGAACTTACGCGCTACGCCAACGACCTCTGGCATTCGATCCATCCCGATTTTCTCAAAGACCAGATCACCCGCTCGCTCGAACGTCTGCAACTCGCGACGCTCGATATCTATCTGCTCCACAATCCAGAATACTACATCCAGTGGGCGATAAAAGAGGATGTGCCGGAAGAGGAAGCTCGCTCGGAATACGAACGTCGCATCGAGAATGCTTTCGAGTATCTCGAATCTGAAGTCGAGGCCGGCCGAATTCAATATTATGGCATCAGCTCGAACACATTCCCGAAGCCGGAAGGCAGCGCAGACAGGACCTCGCTCGAACAAGCGCTTCGAAGCGCCGAGGAGATCGCGTCCAAGTCGGGGGAGTCACATCATTTTGCGGCCATCCAGCTTCCGCTTAATCTTCTGGAAACCGGTGGCGTAAGCGAGCACAACCAGAATCGCGGAGCAAAAAGTGTGATCGAGTTCGCGCGCGAACATGGAATTGGTGTCCTCGTCAACCGCCCGCTCAATGCCCTCTGGCGTGGCACGCTTTTTCGTCTCGCAGATTTTCCCGAACGCGAATTTCCGCCGGTCGAGGATGTCGACGAGATGGTCCACGATCTATCGCTTCAGGAAGAAGAATTCAAGAATGGCCTGCTGAAGGAGCTTGCGATGAATCCACAAGCATACGATGCAGTCAGGCAGTTGCTCGGGCTCGGCAAATCGCTCGATGGCAATTGGAACAAACTCAATTCGTACGAAGAGTGGAAAGACGTATCACAAACGGTGCTCGCGCCTCGGATTCAGTATAGCTTCGATCTCCTGCGTCCCATTTCGAAAACAAACAAACAGGTTTTCGATTTTCTAACGACCTACGCAGAGACCGCTGACGAAGTCCTCGAGCATATCACGAATTTTTACACCTCCGAAGCAAGCAAACGCTCCGAGGCCTTGCACGATCTGCTCGATCAACTCATGCCGGATGAATACGAAGGTCTATCCCTCTCGCAAAAAGCGCTCCTCATCACGCGCAGCATCCCCGGCGTTTCAACCGTCCTCGTAGGAATGCGAAGTGAAGAATATGTCGACGACGTACTCTTCGGCTTGCAGGCCAAAGAATTGCCCAACGCCGAGGAGCTTTTGAAAAAGCTAAAACTCGAACGAACAACAGAGGCGTAGGCGTTGCGAGCATTCCATCGCAAATTCATCCTAAACTGGTCATTCTGAACCCGGCGAAGAATCTTACCCATCATTCAACTCCGAGGCAAATGAAAGGTAAGATTCTTCGGGCACTTTACACTTACGAGAATTGGGGTACTACTGATGCCTAAAGTGATATATATAGTGTCACCGATCTCCCTTCTCCACCATCATCTCGACTGCTTTCTCGGCGCGCTTCTGGCGCATGACGGGATTCGTGGTATTGAATATTCGGAACAGATGCCGCTTACGGTGACTTTCGGGCATTGATTTCCAGGCCTGTTTGGCAGCTTGGTTGTGCTGAAAAAGTTGGACAAGGATCGGCGGGGTTTGTTCGAGGCCATCTTTCATTTCGAGCATGAACGCGGCCATTTGCTCGGCACGACGAGACCTGGCGGCTTCACTTTTTGGCTGGAGAACACTATCCGATATCCACTTGCGGGTGGAGTGATTGAACGAATCAAAAAATTCACGAAGGCCTTCCTCCGATTCGAGCGCTTCTGAAAGTTGTTCGGGGACTTCGACAACGCGTTCTTTTTCGTCAATATCGATCGTGACATGAACCAAGTCGCCGATCTCCTTAACGCCCGCACCTTTCTGCATGGCTTTGTTCAGCATCAGGAAATGCTGTCCCGACTTTCGCGGAAAAAGCGAAGTGCGAAACGCGAATCCATTGACTTCACCCTTCACCGGCACCCGACTCGCAGTCCCAAATGCCTTCTTCACATCGAACGGAACATCGACGATCTTCCATCCAAGTGCCGAGCCTTCGTGTTTGAGTTTTGCCTTAAAAGATCTTTGAGCCATGTCGTTCAAATCGTCCGGCAAACTTACGATCGATCCTGTTTCAGCTCATTGATCATTCGCGGGGGATTAAATCTGGTACGTTGCTGAGGCACAAAAAAAGCGAGGCAGAAATTCTGCCTCGCTTGTTGAAAGTGCGAACACTTTGGATTGTGGCTTAGCACCACTGGTGAGCTTACCAGCGCTTTCCGCCGCCGCCACCGCCGCCTGAACCGCCGCGTCCACCGCCGCCGCCGCCATAGCCGCCGCCTGAACCGCCACGGCCACCGCCGCCGCCATAACCGCCGCCGCCACCGGAGCGCTGCTCCATCGGGCGTGCTTCGTTCACCGTGATCGTACGGCCGCCGAGCTCTGCTTCATGCAGTTCTGCGATCGCCTTCTTCGCGGCTGCATCATCCGACATTTCCACGAAACCGAAGCCTTTGCTGCGGCCGGTGTCACGGTCGGTGATAACTTTGGCGCTTGCAACTTCACCGTAGGTCGAAAACATTTGTGTTAACTGGTCTTCGTCCGTCTGGTACGGAAGGCCGCCAATATAGATCTTTGTCATCTTAGAGATTCGAAATGAGAATAGGATACGTTACGCTTCTCGTATGGTAATGGGGAAGATGGTGAGATAGCCAGAAACTGGAGATGCAAACCAAAAAACCTCGAAAACACAAAACTGAAAGCATGAATGTGACTATAGAACATATCTGGGCGAAATTGGTTCTCCAGATTTCGCGACGTTTTTTGATCACGCAAAGCCCCTTATACGACTATCAAGCTCCTTTCAAAGTCCCATCCGCCTCACGAACCAGGGCGCTAATTTGCCCTTTAGCGCCGAAAACGGGATATAAACATCGAGAATGCCGGCTGCGAACGATGCGACTTCGTAGGGACTGTAGACAAAGCCCAGGCCTTTCTTCGTCACGTAAAAGCTGTTGTTGGGCGGCAAATAGTCTTCGAAGAGGAAGTCGCTTAGCTTCTCGCCCGCTTTGAGCTGATATTGCTTGCGCGCTGCCGCCCATTATTTCAACGAAGCGGAAGCCGTATAACGAGTCAAACATTTTTTGGCCCCAAAGCCTGTAAACAACCGGGAAGGGAACACCTCCAAATAACGAATCTCCGCTGATGAAGATATCGCTGTCACGGGTTGCATCATCACCCTGACCAGGAGCGCGCGAATAAAAGAACTGCGATCGCTCAGCGCCAAAGGATGCATCGAGATTTAGGAGACTGTCCCAAGAATGACCAGCGTCGTTCGTGATAAAACATGCGCCCTCGATCCCAATCATCAAGCCATTTGCGGAGTCAGAAAATGTAAGAACAGCGGGAGGGGAAGTGTGCGACAAACGCCATTGCGCATACACAATGGCACACGGCTGAAAAAAAATCATCGATAAAATTAGGCCCCCAAGGACGGTTGCCGCTCCCGAGGGCTTCTCAAATAGAATTGATCCTTTGAACATCAGGGTATAACAAAGCTTCCCGATCCGCCGCCACCACCGGAACACGTGTAAGTGAAAGTAACGGTATCACCTGACTTCGCACCGCACAATCGAATGATCAGATCCTGGCCCGTTGACAAACAAGGTGACATGAAAGCAGGAGCCAGAATCACGTTCGGGCCGGAGGTTGTTCCATTCCAAGTTGGATGAGTTGGAACTTGAACTAACCCACACGCTGCGTTCAAAGTATTCGGTGGCGAGCTCAAGACAATTTGACTGATGCAGCAGCCCGAAGATTGGTCCGTCACAACAATTGAGTATGTTTGCCCCCGTATAGGTGCTAACGGTCAAACACGGTGTCTGAGCCCGAACATTTACCGCACTTGTACAAAGCAACAAGATCGCGAAGAATAAGAAGATTCGTTTCAATAGGATTTTTTACATTTAGTTTGAAGACACGTGCGAAGAACAGATGCCTACAGGAACCATGCAGACTGAAAACAATTCCTTAAAGCAACCTATCGTTCGGATTTCATCGATCCTGCGTATTTCTTGTTCGCTTCCATCCTAATGTTCCACCACGATCCGCTCGCGCGTTTCTCTGTGAGTGTTTTCCGCTAGAATCTACCACCGCTCGTTCTTAGGGTCGCGCGTCATGAGGTCCATCGTGGCAGTTCGAGGATCTTTGCCCGCGAAGAGAACATGAAACGTCTCCTCGATGATGGGCATTTCGATGTGATGCTTTTCGGCTAATGCGCGTCCGGATTCTGTTGTTGCAACTCCCTCGGCGATCATGTTCATCTTGGATGTGATCTCGGCAAGCTTCCTACCGCGTCCGATCTCCTGTCCCACAAATCGATTGCGAGAATGCTGGCTTTCGCATGTCACTACTAAGTCGCCAAGACCGGCAAGTCCTGCAAATGTGTGCTCCTCAGCGCCGAGCGCGATTCCCAGCCTTCTCATTTCCGCGAGACCACGAGTGATCAAGGCCGCCTTCGTATTATCGCCATACCCCACTCCATCAATGATCCCGGCACAGATCGCGATGACATTCTTCAATGCTCCGGCCAGTTCTACTCCGATTACGTCCGAGCTTGAATAAACGCGAAACGTTGGAAGTGATGTAGCGATTTGAACTTCGCGGGTTAGGGCATGATCGTGGCCGGCGATCACAACGGCAGTCGGGATCTTCCGTGCGACTTCTTCAGCGTGACTTGGCCCCGACAGCGATAAAACGCGCGAGGGATCGACGTGGAGCGCCGATGAGATCACTTCTGTTACGCGAGAAAGCGAGCCGCGCTCGATGCCCTTACTGGCGCTAACAAAAACGGCGTTCTTTGAAAGATGAGGATCAAGCTGCGAAGCAACTTCGCGAGTCGCCTGGGCCGGGAGCGCAAAAAGATAAAGCTCTTGTTGGGCAAGTTCGTCAGCCGAGTGCGTAACCGCTAACGAAGGATGAAGACGAATGCCAGGAAGATACGTTGGATTCTCGCGAAGTCTGGAGATTTCTTCCGCCCTCTCCTGCGAACGAGCCCACAAGGTAACATCATGAGCTCGTTCCGCATAAACCTCCGCGAGCGTCGTCCCCCAACCACCAGCACCGATCACCGCAATGCGCATTCGTGTGGTGCTACAAAAAGATGTTGACGAAAACCGTTAGCGGAAGATCCTGAGCTTGTCGAAGCGATTCTCGGCTCCGTTCGCAAGCCGCCAAATATTCGAGCGGTGCGTATAGATCAGAAAGACTGAAAGTCCGATCGCAAAGAAGATCATCGTGTGATATCCCGTGATGTCAACGCCAAAGGCATTCTCACGTAAGAACATCGTGAACGGGAATGCGATGGCTGCTCCGATCGAGCCGAGAGAAATATATCCGCTGAACACAACGAGGACGACGAACAAACCAAAGGCAACGGCCACTTCGATCGGTGCGATTGCAACGAGCATACCAGCGGCGGTGCTGATGCCCTTGCCTCCTTTGAACCCGGCGAAGCACGTATAGACGTGTCCGATCACGGCCGCTACGCCGGCGATCACGCGGAAGACAGTCAGATCCGCAAAGGGGGTCGCATTATGGAAAGGAAGTCCGTTGAACAGGTAGGTGGCAACCAGCACGGCCCCGACACCTTTCGATACATCAAGCACCTGCACGAGCAATCCGAGCTTCCAGCCGAGCACGCGAAACGCGTTGGTCGAGCCCATGTTTCCAGAGCCCTTCGTGCGGATATCAAAACCCGCAAAATTCTTACTGACCAGTATCCCGAACGGGATCGAACCGATCAGATAGGAAAGAACGACAACCAAAATCAAACTTAGCATCGCGTTCGTATCACATTAATTGCTACCAACGCACTGCTCACTTTTACGAGACTTACCTCGATTCGTTACGGGCATTCGTTGTTGCGGAAAGGTAACAGTCGAAGTTTGAGTGTTGTTCGCAGAAAAAGTCGTTCGTGAAGCGCATGGCTGAACACTCACACTCGTCCGAATCATTTTGTTTGCGCAACCCTTAGAGCGATATAGAAGCCAACACCAAGCCCAATTGACGGGCTGAGCTTTCCGTCAGAGTACCGAGGCAGGAATTCAAGGGATAGCATCGCGTGGCCCGGCGATCGCGATTCTCGGTCCAGAGCCAAGTACCGGACTGAAGTCTTAACCACTGGAACGATGCCTGAGGTCCGTTCCCAGAGAGATGCGCCAACCATCAAATTATGACATACCCTAAACCCTCAGGAAGCATGGCTGATCCCGACGCATACTTAAACGCCGGTGCATGGCATAACTATTTCAAGGACAAATATGCACAAGATGCGATGGGGTCGGGGTACGGCCTGACGTCGCCGGAGGTCGTGAAATTCTTTGCTGATCAGTTGGTCACGATTGGCCAGATCAACGCGACGGAATGCAACTCCCTTAAATCATAGGCCGACTTGTTCGTGAGATTTTACGATTCAGGAACAGGAAACTGGTCAGCTGTAAGTGACGATGTGCTCGCCATCTACAACTCTATCCAATCTCTATATACGACCGCCGTTAACGATCCTCTATCGAGTGGACAAGTGTTCCAGGGTTGGCTACGAGTGGCTATGGGCAGCGCACAATATGGTAAAGATGGCGTAGCATTCCCACCGGTTCCCGTCTCGAAAGCTGTTAAAACCATCATCACAATTTTCGCTGATGCGGTTGCTTGGATTATTGTATGTTTCGAGGCAGTCGATCAAGGTCTGAATCTTGGAGGAATCATCATCGCGACCGTTGCTGCTTCCGTCACAGTTGAACAGTTGTGTTTTGGATCCTAAGCACTTCCTGTAGCAGGAAAAAACGACTCACTCGACGAATACCAATCTTGAGAAAAGTAATTTTCACATTCGCTTCGCTGCCCATAGCCACATGCACTGCAACGCCTGCGCGCTCCAAGATCGAGGCTTCGTCGGTTGCGTGAAAATCCGATTTGATGGCAGAGTGATACGTATCGAGGAGGATGTCGAGATTTGCTGCTTGCGGCGTTTGTGCTCGTCAGAGATTTTCTCTGTGGTTTGTTGAATCGACCACTCCGTCGCGCGCTGATGTTATAGTATCGACACCGGGGATCGCAACGATCACCGCGCCCCTTTCGATCATGGCCTCGATGGTGATTTCGATGATCTCCGATGTGACATACGGTCGTGCTGCATCGTGGACGATCGCGTGATCCATTCCAAGATCGCGCAGTTTGAGCAATCCGAGAAAGACAGAATCGCGGCGATGCTCACCTCCCATCACAACACTTAGTCTTCCAGTTGAACCACTATGCTGTTCTACATTGGCAAACGCCGCCGCATGAGAGACAGGGACGACCAATACAACCCGATCGATTTCGCTTGAACCGAGTGCCGTCTTTAGCGAATGCAGATAGATCGGCTCGCCGTTCAGCAGTTCAAGTTGTTTCAGCATCGTCCCGACAAATCGCTTGCCTGATCCTGCGCAAGGATCACCGCGCCGATTCTATGGCCGTGCTTCCGCTCCAATCTCTCTCAATGTCCGTACTTTTGCAGAGAAAGCATTTTTCCAATCCCACATGTCTCAAGTCCCCTCCCACGTTTCTCCAAACGGTCCATTCTGGTGTGAAAAGGAGTGGTGGATCGCTCTTGGCTTGTGTTGCCTGGTGCTCGTTGTCAATCTGCTTCGTCCGATGCATCATGACAACGCGGTCTTTCAATCGATGATCGAGCAATGGGTGAAATACGGCCGAAAATTTCTGATCGGCTCGGTCGACCAAAGCTTTCCAGGGATCCTCTATTTTCACGCCATCTCCTATTTTCTTTTTGGTACTTCGGAGATAGGCTTTCGGTTCGTTGAAACATCCTTTCACCTTGCGCAAGCGATGGGGATGTACTGGCTGGTGCGGCGTTCGCTTTCTCCGATCACCGCAATTGCTGCTGCAGTCTTATCCTGTGAGCTATACATGTCTGGATCGGACTGGTCTGTAGGTCAACGAGACGCATTCGTCGTGACCGCCCTGGTTTTTGCGACTATTCTCTTTTTTCGTGTCGTAGACCGGCCACGACTTCGAAAGGCAATACGCGTCCTGCATTTCCTCGCGATAGGAATGCTGATGGGTTTGGTCATACTGCTCCGTCCAACGTATGGCGGAATGATGGTCTGGCTCGGAATCGTAATCCTTGTAACCTTTAAATCTCAGCGGCGGGCTAACCTTGTTGAATACATCCTGGGTGTTATTGCCGCTTTTGTGGTGACCTCACTATGGTTTCTGGGCGAGCCACGGATGCTCAATCTTGTATATTATACATTGATCCGACTGAATCTCGATGCGTACGGAACTGCCAAATACGGTCGCACTCCGTGGGCATGGGGTGCGTGGAAAGCGTGGTTAATGATCCTGATCCCCGCCGCAGCCGCATGTCTTCTGTGGTTGAAGAATCGTGATCGAACGCATCTTGTAAAAGACCGAACCGAGTTTCTCCTTTTTGCCGGTTATTTTGCCGCGGCCATGCTTTCGCTCGTCGTGATGGGTAAATATTTCAGGACGCATTTCGAACCGCTCTTTCAGCTAACAGCAATTCTCATCCCGGTTACAATTGAACGATTTTTTTTGCGGTACAGGTCCTCGCGAATATTGCTCGCGCAATCTGTGGTGTTACTCGTTGGACTGATTGTCCTCCTTCCCTGGAAGCTGCCTAAGTTCTATTTTGAGGCACTCAGAGCGGGCATGCGCCATCCGCTTACATACGTTTATGAGCAGACGTACCCCGATACACTTCATGGATATCGGAAGCAGACCGAGTTAGCCAGCTATATCCGCGCGCGCACGAATCCATCCGACAGGGTTGATTTCGTCACAGCCGACCCCTGGTTAGCCTATCGAACGGGACTCCAACTAACTTCCAGATTTCCTTCGATCGTCCATCTGATGATTCTTCCACCTTCTGGAGCCTATCGCGATTATCAGTTGGAGTGGCAACAGGAGTTTGTTGATTCGATCGCAACGATACGACCGAAATTTTTCGTCACTGCATTCGGGCCGTCAGTAGCCGAGAATGAGTTTTTGCCGGACGTTCCTTACCGAGCGCTCCAGAGGATCCCTGGATACCAGAAGATGTTGTCCACGAACTATCAGCTTGACACTACGATCGGCTGGTGGTTGGTTTATAAGTTAAAACCGTAGTTGGTTCATTCGTCTGATCCGATCGAGATCATCCGGATAGGTCACCTTCACATTCGCTTCGCTGCCCATCACCACATGCACGGCGATGCCCGCACGTTCGAGCACGGATGCTTCGTCGGTTGCGTAAAACTCCTGTTCGATCGCCGATTTGAAGGCTTCGATCAGAAGATCGAGGCTCGCTCCTTGCGGGGTCTGTGCTCGCCAGAGATCCTTGCGATCTATGGTCGAATCGACCACGCAATCATGTACGCGCTTGATCGTATCAGTGACGGGGACAGCGGTGATCACGGCACCGAATTCGATCATTGCTTCGAGCGCGTCGAGGAATATCTCCGTCGTCACGAACGCACGCGCTGCATCGTGAACGAGAGCGTAGTCCATTCCGAGCTCGTGCAATTTCAGCAGCCCAAGATAAACAGAATCTCTCCGCAATTCGGCTCCATGGACGATCGTGACGCGTCCTGTGGCGCCGCCCAGTTGATTCGCGTGATCGAACGCATCAGCATGAGCGATCGGAACTACGAGTACAACTTGATCGACACCGGGCGTAGAGAGCGCAGTCTTTAGCGAATGCAGATAAAGCGGATCGCCGTGCAGATCCTCAAGTTGCTTAAGGGTGGTCCCTCCATAACGACTGCCCGAACCGGCTGCGGCGATCACAACTCCAACTTCTGGATTCGCACTCATAAAATTAACATTGCATCCCCATAACTAAAAAAGCGATAGCCGCTTGCAACGGCATGTTGGTAAGCGTCAAGAATAAATTCACGGCCTGCCAGAGCGCTGATCATCATGAGCAGCGTTGACTTTGGCATGTGAAAATTTGTGAAGAGCGCATCGACGATCTGAAACTTGTAAGGCGGATAGATGAAGAGTTTGCTCCAGCCAGCTCCTGCCTGAAGAACTCCTTCATGCGCAGAAGACTCGAGCGTTCGCACCGACGTTGTTCCGACAGCGATCACGCGTCTTCCTTGCTGCTTTGCAAGATTGATCGCCGAAGATGTTTCCTCAGATATTTCAAAGTACTCTTCGTGCATCTCATGGTCCTCGATATTACTCACTTCGACAGGCCGAAACGTCCCGAGTCCAGTGTGAAGCAGTATGGTAACGATCTCAACACCTTGCTCACTGATGCGATTCAGCATCTCTTCGGTGAAGTGAAGTCCAGCAGTCGGAGCCGCGACTGCGCCGGCCACTTCGGCGAACACTGTTTGATAACGCTCGCGGTCGCTTGATTCATCTTCACGTTGCAGATAAGGCGGCAGCGGAGTGTGACCAACGTTCGCGAGTTCGCGATCGAATGCTTCGGCACCAAGCGGGAATCGCACCGTTCGAACTCCTTCTTCCCCCGCCGACTCCACAGTGCATCTGAACGTGTCAGAGAAGACATACCATTCGCCAACGACGACTTTCTTTGCAGGCTTCGCGAGTGTTTGCCAGGTGACGCCAGAATCATCGCGGGCGAGTTCGCGCAAAAGAAAAATCTCGATGTTGGCACCGGTCGTTTCGCGTTTGCCGACAAGCCTCGCAGGAATCACCCGAGTCTTGTTCAAAACGAGCACATCCCCCGACTTCAGAAAATGTGGAAGTTCTGTGAAGAGGTGATCCTCAAAGGATTTTGTCTTTCGGTCGAGCACGAGCAAGCGTGAATCCTCCCGATCTTCGAGCGGATAACGCGCGATCAGTTCGGGCGGCAGAACATAGTCGAAGTCAGTCAGCTTCATTGCTTTCGAAATCGTCTGCGCACCGCCGCGAGATTTTCCTTGATCGGAGCAGGCCGCAACATGTATTCGATGGAAAGTGTCAAAAGCGGAATCACAAACGCGAACAAGAGAATGCGGATGATGGCAACTGGGATGTTTGAAGCCGCAGGCATGAGCAGTTGCATGATCGGAGCCAGGCCAAAGTAAAACGATAAGCCGACGGCGATGCCGATCACGATTGGAAGTAAAAAGACACGGGTCTCGTAAAGTGCAACTTCGCGCTTCACATAATAGAGCAACAATAATAGACCGGCGACGCTGACGCAGGACACCACGACCGCCACGTGCGTAAGATTTGTACGTCCAACGAGGAGAATACCAACAATCAGCGCCACAAGCTGCACACCTCGAACGATCGAAATCTCCTTCAACTTAAGCTTCGCTCCAAGAAGCATTTTGCCATTTTCAAAAAGCGGGATGCTCAGCACAAAGCCGGCAAGCGCCGCGAGCGGTGCAGCGCCGGCGCTCCATGATGTCGAGAGAAACAACCGAATGATGTCGGCGCTCGTAAACAAAATCAAAAGTGCCGCCGGCACGAGGAGCCGGATCAAAAAGAAATTGGTGATGCGAAAAGCTTCCTCCAGTTTAGCCTGGTCGTGTTGAATGCTGGCGTATGTCGCGATCGAGACGCGAGCAACGATCGGTGCCAGAGCCATTGCAGGCATCTGCGCGATCGCAAAAGCTTGTGAATATATGCCGAGCATTGCAGTGCCAAGAAATGCAAGCACCAACATATTATCAACTCGGAAGAGCCATGACTCGAATAAGCGATTAAAGAAAACGTTAGTGCCAAAACGCATCAACCACTTCGCGGTTGCTGGTTGGTAGTGCTTCCACCACGACGGCTTCAGATGATGGATGCCAGCGCGTTTTGAAAAATGCCTATCGAACACAAACGAAATAATTGCGGATAAAAGAGTCGCGATGGGAATCGACCACACACCGTGTCCCGACACTGCTATCAACACGGAGCAGGTGTGCAGGATAATATTTGAGGCGAGCGATACGATTGAGACGCGCTTATAATCAAGCTCGCGTTCTAGCATCTGGGAGTAGAACGTGTCGAAGGCGGTGATCACCCGTTGCGCGGTGTAGACTCCGATAAGCGCAAGAACGATATAGCCGCCAAGTTCCCGCGCAAAAAGGACGCCGATGCCCATGGCTGCAATGGCAAGGATGCCGTTGAGACCTAAGGTTAAAATAAAAATATTCTCGTTGAGATGTTCGAGCGGTTCATTGACAAGGTTCTTGCGAACATTGATGATCGCACTCGAGAAGGAGAACGCGGAAAAACTAAAAACGAGATCGACGAAAGAAAGCGCAGCCTGGATTATCCCGAAGATGGCTGGCGCAAGAATGATCGCAAGCCATTTGCGCGCCGCGATTCCGAGAATGATCGAGAGATATGTTGCGATCGTGAGCGAGATAGCTCCGCGAACTGCCCGATGACCGATCGTTTGTTCGTTCGCGACGATGGATTCTTCAACCACTTATCGTGGGCCAGAGAGCTTACACACTCGCAAGTTCCATGTGGAGTTCTTGCAAACTTCGAACCGTGTACTCTTTCTTTCGAAGTGCGCTGATCGCCGAGACCACGCTTGCTGCCGCCGAAAGTGTGGTGATGAAAGGCACGCGCTGCTCCATGGCGGCCCAGCCGATCTGATACTCCGCGATACGCGAGACTTCGCCACTCGGCGTATTGATGACAAGCTGCACTTCCAGGTTCTTGATCGCATCGACGATGTTGGGGCGACCTTCACTAACTTTCAGCACACGTTCGGAAGGGATCTCGACGCTGGCAAGATATCGATACGTCCCCTCTGTCGCAAGAATTTTGAAGCCAAGTTCATGGAAGGCACGGATGACATGAGCCGTGCGAGGGCGTTTGTCCTGATCGCGCAACGACACGAAGAGTGTACCCGATGACGGCAGCTTCATGTTCGCGCCGAGATGCGATTTCAGGATCGCTTCGCCAAAATCTTTTCCGACACCCATGACTTCGCCGGTCGAGCGCATTTCAGGTCCGAGGAACATGCGTACCTTCGGAAATTTATCGAACGGGAACACCGATTCTTTGATCGCAACGAATGGCGCAGTTTTCTGAAAATCCTTGGCGCCAAGTTCTTTGAGTGTGGCGCCAGCCATCACGCGCGCCGCAAGCTTTGCGAGTTGCTGACCCGTTGCCTTCGAAACGAATGGTACCGTTCGGCTCGCACGCGGATTGACTTCGAGCACATAGACAACGTTATCCTTGAGCGCGTACTGCACATTGATCGGCCCCACAACCTGAAGTCCTGCAGCCAGCGCTCGCGTATAGGTCACGATCTGATCGTAATTCTCGTCGGAGATATAATACGGAGGTATCACACTCGAGGAATCGCCGGAGTGGATGCCGGCTTCTTCGATGTGCTGCATGATACCGCCGATGATCACCTGTCCAGTGGCATCGCGAATCGCATCGACATCGAATTCATACGCATCTTCCAAAAAGCGATCGATCAGAACCGGGCGCTCGTTACTTACGCCCTTCGCATTCTGCATGTATTCAGCGACAACCTCCGGGCGGTAGCAGATCTCCATTGCGCGACCGCCTAATACGTACGACGGACGAACGAGCACAGGAAATCCGATCCGATCGGCGATGGCAACTGCCTCTTCAACAGTGCTCGCAGTGCCGTACTCGGGGCACTTGATCCCGAGCCGATCGATCAGTTCTCCAAAACGCTTTCGATCTTCCGCGACATCGATCATGTCTGGAGATGTACCGAGGATAGGCACTCCTGCGGCCTCGAGTTGCTTCGCAAGTTTGAGTGGCGTTTGTCCGCCAAAGGTAACGATCACCCCGTCCGGTTTTTCGAAGTCGAGGACGTTCATCACGTCTTCGAAAGTGAGCGGCTCGAAATAAAGTTTGTCGCAGGTATCGTAATCGGTCGAGACTGTCTCGGGATTGCAATTGATCATGATCGTCTCGAAGCCAGCCTCTTCGAGCGCGAGCGCAGCATGGACGCAGCAATAATCAAATTCGATCCCCTGCCCGATGCGGTTCGGTCCGCCACCCAAGATCGCAATCTTCTTTCGATCGGAGCGCACCGATTCATTCTCTTCTTCGTATGTCGAGTAATGATACGGGGTCTCGGCAGAGAACTCCGCAGCGCAGGTATCAACCGTTTTAAAGACGGGCGCGATACCTTGTGCGCGCCTCGCCTGGCGGATCATTTCTTCTGAAGTCGAAAAGATCTCAGCAAGCTGGCGGTCAGAAAATCCATCGCGCTTCGCGCGATAAAGAAGGTCGTAGGGAATTTGGTCAATGGTCATTGAGAACCGTAAACGGATGAAAGGCTTGTGAGGTTTCTGTGAAGAATAACAAGGATTGACCAGCGCGTGGAGGATAGTCTTTTAGGCTGTCCTTGGACTTCCAAGCCCGTTACAACTGACTCGGGCTTGGAAGCCCAGGAAGAGGCTGAAAGCCTATTCTCCACGCGAACATTTTATTTTGGTTGTAGCCCCAGCGATTCTATTCCATAGAAATTTGGTGATAACCATGTTGCTGGCCAATCTCTCCAGTCTTTCGCCAGACCACTTTTAACTGGATTCATAAAAATCTACCGCACCACATTACCAAGTCTTCCCTCTCGAACAACTCGGTCGAAACTCTCTGCCTGCCAAAATTTTCCGGATCTCCCTAAACTTTTGTTTGCCTCACGAGCTGTGAATCCTTTTAATGATTGCATCACCTGCGACAAAGTTTTTTCTCTGGTTAACGTAGCAACAAAATGAACATGATTGCGCATGATCGTATATGCGACCCTGTCGAGCCACTGTTCACATGCGAAGTTCAGGCTTGATTCGATGATGGTACAGATCTCGGGTTGTCTTAGAAATTTCGGGCCGTGCAGAGCTGCATCCAAGACGTGATCATAGACCCGGAAATATTCTGCTTGGGCCTCGTCCGAGGCATTCAATCCAGGATACACTCCTGTCAATCTGTCGCGTTCTAACGCTGAGACAACATGAGCCAGGCGGTAGGTTACGAAAGATGTGGCGTCGTCTGGCTGGAAGTGTGGCATTTGTCTTCGAGAGAAATGCCAGGAAGTCGGCTGAGGCATAATGCGGGCCCTTGAACGGACTATAAGTCCTCTGACAAACTTAATTCCTGTTCTACAAGCTCAGGTGCTGTCGCTGCCTCCCTCAACTCCATCTCCATTCGGACGATCTGTTCGATCTGATTCAAGAACCAGGGGTCGATCTTGGTGATTTCGAAGATCGCTCCTGCGGTCATTCCGAGCTTCATTGCCAGGCGGATCGAGAAGATCATATCGCTGCGGCGGACTGCGAGGCGTTCGCGGATGATCTGGAGAGTGTGGGCGCGTTCGGAGGCGTCCATTTCGTCGACTTCGAATTCGTCTTTCCCATCGGAGCCGAGACCGTATCGGCCTTGCTCGAGCGAGCGTAGCGCTTTTTGAAGCGCTTCTTTGAACGTACGGCCGAAGGCCATCGCTTCGCCGACCGATTTCATCTGCACTCCCAAGATCGAGGAATTTGCTTCCAGGCCTTTGAACTTTTCGAAATCCCAGCGCGGAATTTTGACTACGCAATAATCGATCACGGGCTCGAAGCACGAGGGCGTCATCTTCGTAATGTCGTTCGGGATCTCGTCGAGTGTATAACCGACAGCAAGTTTGGCTGCGATCTTCGCGATCGGAAATCCAGTCGCCTTGCTTGCGAGTGCGCTTGAGCGCGATACACGTGGATTCATCTCGATGATCAGCATTCTGCCATCGACTGGGTTGAGCGCAAACTGAATATTCGATCCGCCGGTCTCGACGCCGATCGCGCGAATAATTTTGATCGCCGCGTCGCGCATCTTCTGATATTCTTTATCACTGAGCGTTTGTGCTGGCGCGCACGTGATCGAATCGCCGGTATGCACCCCCATTGGATCGAAGTTTTCGATCGAGCAGATGATCACGACGTTATCGGCCGTGTCGCGCATTACCTCGAGTTCGAATTCCTTCCAGCCAATCACCGATTCTTCGACGAGCACGCGGTGCACTGGCGAAGCATCGAGTCCATGCTGTACGATCTCGCGAAATTCCTCCTGATTCCATGCGATGCCACCGCCCGAACCGCCCATCGTGAAGCTTGGGCGAATGATCGCCGGGAAGCCGACCATATCGATGAGCTCCATCGCTTCCTCGAACGAGTTCACGAATCCTCCGCGAGGCATTTCGAGATCGATCGACTTCATCGTCTCAAGAAATTCCTCTCGATCCTCGGCTCGCTTAATGGCATCGGGTTTCGCGCCGATGAGTTCTACGTTATATTTCTTTAGGATGCCGAGCCGGTCGAGAGCCATCGCATTATTGAGCGCTGTCTGGCCGCCCATGGTCGGCAGAATTGCGTCGGGCCGTTCTTTGGCGATGATCGCTTCGATATATTCGGGTGTGAGCGGCTCGACGTAGGTCGCGTCGGCGAACTCTGGATCGGTCATGATCGTCGCCGGATTCGAATTGACGAGGATTACGCGGTAGCCTTCTTCTTTCAAGACTTTGCACGCCTGCGTTCCGGAGTAATCGAATTCACATGCCTGACCGATGACGATAGGTCCCGAGCCGATTATGAGGATGCTTTTGAGGTCCGTCCGTTTTGGCATTACGAATAGGTTAAAGCGTGAAAGACTCTTCGCGAGTAGGTCTAATCATGGCTCGCAATTCGTCCGCGCAATATATCCATCTTCCGGACACCATCGTTCCGAGAACTTTCGAAGGCTCGCCCGATCGTGCTTCCTGAACGCAAGTTATGTCTGCCGATCGGCCTTGTTCGATCGCTCCTTTTGCGCCGAGTTCGCCTGTAATCCGGTGAACATTTGTCATATACGCGTTCATCGCTTCACCCGCACTTAATTCTTCGAGGTCATGGACGCCGTCGCGTTTAGTTAGAAACTGCATTCCATGAAATGGATCTGCGTCCTCGATCGGCGAATCGGAGCTTCCGACAAGATTCACCCCATGCCGCACGAACGAAGCCCACCGATAAGCATCTGCCATTCGCTCTTGCCCCAGACGATGGACAGCCCATGCATGATCGCTCTCAAAAAAAGCGGGCTGCACGACGGCGTGAACTCCGAGATGCTCGAAGCGCTTCAGATCCGAATGACGGACGATTTGTGCATGCTCGATCCTGAGCGTCGCGCCCTTATGTCCCGCACCGCTTTGCTCGAAAAGATGGAGTGCTCGCGAATTTGCTTTGTCGCCGATCGCGTGTACGGCGATTTGCAAACCGAATCTTGCGGCGAGTTTCATGAATTCGATCGTTTCGTGATCGTCGCTTAGCTGCAAGCCGGTATTTGTTGGATCGTCGGTGTAGGGCTCGAATAGATTTGCACCTCTCGATCCGAGCGCGCCATCGAGATAAATCTTAATGCCTGCAAAATGCAGATGTGGGTGCGTTGTGTGTGGCATTCGTCCAGCATGCGCAAATTCAATGAAGCGAACGCGGGATGAATGCTTATGCATGTCGAGAAAGACCCAGGCGTGCGGAAGCAAATCTCCTTCTTTTTTATAGAGCGTTTGGTATTGGTCCCAAATCTCCGCCGATACACCCATATCGTGAACCGCAGTATGACCATGCGCCGCGAAGGTGTTCAGCCCTGCACGCAGGATCCTCTCGGTTTCCGTTTCACTTTCACCGGGTAAAAACTGCTCGACAAGTTTCATCGCTTCGTCCAAGAGGATTCCTGTCGGATCGCCATTCTCGTCACGGAAAATATTTCCGCCGGGAGGGTCGTGCGTCCCACGTGTAACTCCCGCGATCTCGAGAGCAGCGCTGTTGCACCAAAGCGCATGACCATCGACGCGAGTGAGCGCAATCGGATTTTTCTCGCCGAGCATTACGAGATCATCGCTCGTTGGAAATTCCTTCGCCTCCCAAAGATTTTGATCCCAACCTCGTGCGATGATCCACTGACCCTCAGAAGCTTGTTCAATGATCGGTCGAAGTTTTTTGACGATAAGTTCGTGAGAACGGATGCCTTCGAGCCTCGGTCGAAGTATTCGCTCGCCGGTGCCATACACATGCGCGTGCGCATCGACTACGCCCGGATAAAACACGACGCCATGAGTAATTTCATACGTGTCGTTCACCGAATCTGCAAATTTCAAAGCGTCCGCGCGGTTGCCGACATACGTAAGTTTGCCTTCGGACGTGACGATCGAAGCATGAGTCAACTCCCAATCGGGAGGCGTGCGAAAACTCGCGTCGAGAAAGGCCTTCGTATCGGTCACGTAATTCGGAGTCGAATAAATTGATGAAAGCAAAAGCGCTGAAGTCTGGCGATCTCGTAACGCTCATTGCACCCGCAAGTGCTCCGATCGCCGAGGAGCGGGTCGTGAAAGCAGCCCAATATTTCGAATCAATGGGATACCGCGTCGCGCTTGGTAAACATCTGTTCGAGCGTCGCGGATACCTTGCTGGCACGGATAAGCAGCGTCTCGATGACCTGCACACTGCCTTCCGCGATCCTAAAATACGAGCGATATTCTTTATTCGCGGCGGATACGGTTCGATCAGGTTACTCCCCGAAATCGACTACGACCTCATCCGAGCCAATCCAAAGATCCTCGTCGGATATTCGGATGCGACTGCGCTGTTTCATGCGCTAAGCAAATTCTCAGGCTTGACGAGTCTTTTTTATGGTCCGATGCCTGGTGTGGATATCTGGAATGGCTTCGATCGTTTTGCCGAAGTATGCTTCTGGCGCGCACTTACTTCAACGAAACCGATCGGCGAACTTCCGACGGACGAATCGGAAGCGCTGATCTTGGGAAAGAAAAAATTTGAGTCCGTGACCGCTAAATATATCGGCGGAAATCTCACAGTGTTCTCTTCGATCTGCGGCACACCCTATATGATCGCTGCCGCCGGAAAAGCGATGATCTTTGAGGATATCGACGAAAAGCCTTATCGAATCGACCGCTACTTTGCCCAGCTCCTCGCAAGCGGAATGCTCGAAGCGGCCGCCGCTATCCTGCTCGGACAGTTCACCGGTTGCGAGGCCGATGCAAACGCCAACTCGCTTTCGATGGAAGAGATCATTAAAGATTATTTTGGCAAGAGTAAATCGCCAGTGGTCATGAATTTACCTTTTGGACACGTTCGCCGTCAGTGGACAATTCCCTTCGGAGCAAAACTTACGATCACTGCAGCTCGAGGTCAGGCGAGGATTTCTGTGCTTGATACGGTGCTTGAATAAAGCCAAGCCCCTCCTTTCGAAGGAGGGGCTTGGCGTGGTTGAGCCCGTCGCGGTGAACTTGAAACTTGCATCGTGGCGACCGAGAGAAACCGCCCCCAACCCCCGCCTTCAAAAGGCGGGGGAGTTCGCTTCGCGTATAAATCAATCGCTGCCCGCGCCCCATTTAAATAATGAACGTTAGCAACTCTCACATCCGCTGCGAACCCCGCGACCAAAAGGCGGGGAAGCTTTTATTTAAATAGGGGGCTGCGCAGGCTAACTGTTGTGCCGCCTGGTGTGGCGTGCTCGGGTTTGATCCATTCGAAGCGGCCACGTTTTGGGTTGTAGCGCCAGTTTGCCGCGGGTGAAGGTGGCACATCGCTTGACACAAATTCTTCGTCGCTTGCCGATAGGACCACTTCGTGATCCTCTTCCTGATGCAGCACCACCTTTTTTCCGTAGAGCGCTCGACTCGGAAAATTCGCAACCGCTTTCAGGTAGGGTAGCCTCGGAGTGAGGTCGCGAATCAGCAATCCATGCTTCGAATCTCGAAACGAGAGAATTCCAGAAAGTGAAAAGCCGGAGGGATCGAGGCCCCCCTCTCGAAAAAGCATGAGTATCCGAGAACCGGCGCTCACCGTTTCGAACGTAAGGCCATAATAATTCGCAACCCATCCGGCGCTTCTCCACACTTGGGTTGGACCATCCGTCCCGAGTCGGTAGATCGCAAGTTCATGCACGAACGCCTCTGGTTGTTTCCATTCCGATACATAAGCAACGATCACGTAGCGTACGCCGTGCAGTTTGACTACGTCGTAGGTGGCTTTTCGGAGAAGCGGGGCGCTCGTCGAATGAAGTGCGTGCTTCATCGAAGTCATCGGATAAACTCGGTTTAGAAACCGCTCGAGTCGGGCTTCGTCATGGCGCGTCAACCAGAGACTATCGTCGTTGACGTTCGAGGCGATTCGGCGAAAAATGACGTGTTCGCTGGCACCACTCCTGTTTGCAAAACACGCGACGATCGCAACAGCGAAAAAGAGAGATCGGCAAAAACTGGCAAAAGGCTTCATGCTGGCGAACTTACGGAATAAGCTTCACCACTACAAGGCCTTTTTCACCACATCATCAACTTTCCTTAACTATAGCCCCATGGCGTCAGCTGATAGCAAGGACTTTCCTGCGGACCAGCAGGCTTTTTGTGTGGGGTAGCTTTCTTAGGAGTCTGGAGTGGTTGAACGAGTTCACGTGTCTGAATGAAAATGGCGTTTTCCATTCGATCACGGACGAGCCCAACGAATTGTCCGACACCCACCAAGCCAATGATGATCATGCCGAGCAGGATCGCGATTGACTTCCGCGATCTCCAGCCTTTCCTGATGTTCTTGACGCTTCTTAAAATTAATCTCATTTGCAACACCTCTACATCTTCTGACGAGCAATACTGTCTGGATGTTTCAACCAGAGTCCTTTCAATTGGTGAGCCAAACTGGCGGTGGTTGGGCTAAACGAGCTTTTCATGAGCTAAACATTTTTTTTGCATTTCGTCCAGAAGGAAAAAATAGCTTAAGTTTGCAATGTCTATCAAACTAAGATTGAGGTCGCGTCACATGGGACTTTCCTTTCGCAAATCGAAGAAATTTGGGCTGCTACGAATCACGTTTTCAAAACGTGGGATCTCGACGTCCATCGGAAGCAAATATTTACACGTAACGCATTCGAGTCGCGGCGATTATCTCAGCAGCAGTATTGCCGGAATGACGATGCGCAAAAAGCTTGAGACCTCCGCTGCCTCAGATGTGGTCCCACCGCCCGAGCCGCCATCTGTCATTGCAAGCGGTGAGGAAAATCCAATGCATGTCAATCACGTCAGTGTAACGCGCAAACCCGTAACGTTGGCACGACTGATCACGCTGATCTTTCTGTATATGATCACGCTTATTCTTTTCAGCGTCATCGGCGCTGAACTTCCGCCGCGTGATTTTGCAGTTGCACGACTACTGCTTGGAGTTTACGGCATTGTAGGAGCGATCGTCGTTGCGATCGCGGCAATCACATTTGTCTCGCAACGTAGCAAACATCTTGATCCACGATCATGACAACACTTCGTTCGATCTCCCACGCAGTAATGGCGATCTGCATTCGTGGATCATCTACGATCTACTCGGCACGATACTGCTCCGAAATGCTTCTCCGATTCGGACGGGCGAAGCGATCTCAACTTCGGCGTTGCCGACTGGCACTTATCTCCTTCATATCGAAACTTCATCAGGTGCCAGAGAACGACGCTTCGTAATTCAGCATAAGTGAAGTCTCGAAACGAACTGACCGCTATTTAAAACAACAAACCCCGCCAATGGCGGGGTTTGTCATAAGATTCAAAGCCGAACTGAAGATTACTTCAATTCTACTTTCGCGCCGGCTTCTTCGAGCTTCTTCTTGAGAGCCTCGGCTTCTGCCTTCGGAAGTGCTTCCTTCACCGTCTTCGGTGCGCCGTCAACGAGGTCCTTCGCTTCTTTCAAGCCGAGACCTGTTGCTTCACGGACTGCCTTGATGACGTTGATCTTCTGAGCGCCGCCCTCGGAGAGGATGACGTCAAATTCCGTCTTCTCTTCAACAACCGGTGCTCCACCGCCCGCTGCCGGCATCATTCCGCCCATCATCATGGGGGCTGCTGCCGTCACACCGAACTTCTCTTCGAGTGCCTTCTTGAGTTCTGCTGCTTCTCCGAGCGTGAGCGCGGAGATCGTATCTACGATCGCATTGATATCTGCCATGGTCTTCTAATCTAAAAAAATGTTACGAAACGTTGCTTCACGAATGTTACTCAAATTCACGTGCTTGAGCAGCGATTACGCTGCTACGGCGCCTTCCGCTTTCTGCTTCTCGATCGCGTCCATCAAATAGACGAGATCGCGCTGCAGCGCGTTAAGGACACCAACAATACCCGTCATCGGTGCCTGCAAGCTTCCTACGATGCTTGACATGACGTCCTTCTTTGTGGGTAATGCTGCGACGACTTTGAGTTGTGACCCAGGATAGGTCACGCCCTCGAGATAGGCGATCTTTAAACTCGGCTTGTCTGCATTCTTCTCAATAAATTCTTTGAGAATGCGTGCAGGCGCAACCGGATCGTCAAATCCGAAAGCGACACCAGTCTGACCGACAAGTGCCTTCGACAGATCGTCCGACAACTTTCCGGTATCCTTGAGCGCACGCTTGATCAGCGTGTTCTTGGCTACCTTAAAGTGTAGACCCGATTTCCGGAGTTCGGAGCGCAGTTTTGTCGACTGCTCAACCGTCATTCCGGTGAAGTCTGTGAAGTACATGCCGGAAGCCTGACTGATGACTTCCGTAAGTTCAGCAACGACCTGCGCTTTTTCTTCGCGTGTCATTTGTGATCTTGCGTTGATGAATTAGACGTAGCCGGTCTTTTGATTTATGGAGGTCTCGCGACCTTCAACCAAAAGTGGCATTCGCCCGTGATGCTGATAGCAATTTGCTCGTTCGCCGCGTTAGAAGCTCGCAGCTCAAAGCCGTTTCGTGATGCAGGCAACCGCCCGTAATGGCAATTCAGCCCTACCGCCTCACTGAGGACGCACGTAAACGATACCTTCGCCTGCGACGCCCCTACCAACAGTGGCGCGTTAAACGGGTCTCGTTTGGGAAAAGTTGCCTGTTTGGGTTGGGGGTGTCGGGTATCCGGTGTCCGGTATCCGGTGTCCGGTATCAGGTATCCGGTGTCCGGTATCCGGTGTCGGAATCGAGTGGGTAGGATGAACTTCAAAGGGACCCACCGACATCGGACGGCTATCACCTAATCCCGGATATCGGAAATCCGCCACCGGTCGAGTATCGACACCAACTATTTTGCGATCACAAACTTCTTAGAAAGTGAAGCATCCGCGCCCGATAAGACAACGAAATATTCGCCCGAAATCAGATTGGAGATGGGGAGCGAGAGCGTGTGAGGGCCCTGTGAGAAATGCTCTTTCGCTACCGTTCGCAACTCCCTGCCGAGTGCGTCATAGAGCGTAACTGTTGCATCCTGCGATCGATCCATTTCGAAGGAAAGCGTCGCAGATTGATTTGTCGTCACAGGGTTGGGAGAAACCTCTTGCAAACGGAATGATGCAGATTGTACAGGTGCGACAGAAGCCTGCGGAATCGGGATCGTATAAGCACCTCGTCCGTGGGTACCAGCGAGCAGATACTGCTGCCCCGCGCCTTTGACTTTCAGTGATAATACCTGCACGAGCGGCATCCCGAGGCCGAATGGAGACCAGGTCACGCCGCCATTCGTGGATGTGATCACGCCATAGTCCGTGCCGACAAACAGTTGACCCGAAGAGCTTCGCGCAATCGAATTTACGGGTAACGAGGGGAAATTCGTTGCCACTTTGTTCCACGAAACACCTCCGTTGGTGCTTTTTATAAAATGGTTGTTGCTATCCCCGCTAATGCCTGCGGCGACCGCATAAAGCACGGTGTCGGTTGCTCCTGTAACGATGCCGACAATATTCCCGCTGACCGGAACGCCGGCACGGCTCCAATTAAGGCCCATATCGGTCGAATGCCAGATCGCGCTTTTCGAGCCGGTCCACATTTTTTGAGAATTCGTAGGAGAAACAAGAACCGAATATGCAGTTCCGATCGTCTGTTGGCCCTCCTGTGCGAAGCCATCCTGGCCGCCATTCCTCGAAACATAGACGTGCTGATAGCCGCCGAACGCAACGATGGAGCCATCGGGCGAGACGTCATACGCCGCGTAGAACGGTGCTCGCTCATTCAAGAGGTCTGTATTAGTGACGAGGCCTCCGAACTGAAAATTCGCGTCACTCCAATTCTTGCCCGCGTCGTCCGAACGGAAAATGTAGGTGTAGGTGTAGGTGCCATATACAATATTTCCATTGACCGGCGAAACCCAGGCGTTACCCCCATCGCCGCCGTGTGTCGATGTCCAATCGAGTTCATGCGGATGGACGACGAGGGTACCATTATCCTGCGTGCCGCCTACAAAATGGGTGAGCGCTTGATCCGCATCTACGTTGATGAACTGAAGCGTTGAGAGGCCTTTATTGCTCTTGTTATTCCATCCGCCATTTTCGTAAATACTTATGCCACCATCGCTCCCACAATATAATTTCCCATTTCTCGATGCGAGCACGTGAATATCTGCATGCGAGTAACCGGAAGAATCGGGATAATCCCTGGAGTTACTATATTGGGCGAAGGTGGACGCACCGTCGACTGAACCGTATACATCAAGGCCGCCAGCATACACAGCCGTTGGATCGGACTCGTCGACTGCCAGAGCATCAGCGTAGAAGCCCTGACGGCCAAGCATTTCTGGGTCGACAGATCCTGACTGACTCGCGCAGTCATTAACAATGCTCCAGGTGACTCCATTGTCTACGCTCGTATAGATACCGCCTGAAGTGTAATAATTTGGTTCCGCCGCACTTAGAAAAAGGATATTGGGAGAACTTTGCGAAACAACGAGTGCGGGGTTGGAGCCACCCGAATATTCGTACGGCAATACTGAATTGATCCACGTATATCCGCCATCCACCGAGCGATAGAAATCGCCCTTAAAACCGGCCGCGTACACACGCTTGCTATTTATTGGATCGATTGAGACCTGCACGGGCTCGATACCGGCGGGAAGTCCAGCATTCACCCAGTGTGCGCCGCCATCTACCGAATGAAACAATCCATTCGTACTGGCATTTCCCTTCAAGATCGAATAGTAATCTCCGGGGGCTGCGACAAACACATTATTTGGATTAGAGGCATCGACTGCGATCTGAGCGCACGTGAGCCCCATCGTCTTCTCCGAAAGCACATTTTTCCAATTGAGGCCTTTGTCTTCGGATTTAAAAATGCCCATACCTACGGAAGCGACATAGCCCGGATACGTTTCGCCGGTACCAAGATAGATCGTGTTCGCATCCGACTTTGAGATTGCGATTGAAGTGCACACCGAAGTCGGAAGGTTATCGCTCAAGCATCTCCAACTCACGGTGGGGGCAGTTATGTCATCGGTCTTCCAGAGTCCGCCAACGGTTGCGGCGATATAGAGTGCGTTTGGCTGGACGGGATCGAAGGCGATCGAGCGCACTCTGCCGCTCGCGTAGCTCGATACACTTGAGCTGACCGAAGTCCACGTAGGCATTTGCTCTTGCCGGAATGCCTCACTTCGGCTCATGGAGCTAAAACTTGCGGCACCAATGCGTCGTATTTCTGCTACGTCCTTGATAACACCGCTGACCAGTCGATCATAAAAAAACGCCTCGCGCTCGCGCACGTCCCCCTCGTGTTCCTTTTCGGCTTTAGTCGCGGAAGATTGCGCCAATCCAGCAGCCGAAAATAGGCAAAGCAGGATCGCGGAGATAGCTAATGATCGAAGCGAAAGTAGTCTCATAGCAACAACGGCAAAGATCGAAGAATGGGATAAGAACGGGTTCGTACCTAACCCTGCAGCAACTCGCTGGGTTCGTGCCCGATGTACGGACACGAGACACGAGAGGCGTAACGCAAGAAACGAGACACAAAACACGAGACAGGAGAGACGAAACCCAGGATACCCGACACCCCAAGGAACGTCCGCAATCATCCAACTGTTAACCGCAATCCACAACAGCGTACGGCACAATCCGTCAGCGCTTACAAAGAGGTAATACAATGAAAAAAGGAATCCATCCGCAGTACCATACCGTCAACGTGCATTGCGCCGGTTGTGCGACCGAGTTTCAGACTCGCTCGACTTCCCCACTCGACACACTTCGCGTCGAAATTTGCGCAAATTGCCATCCCTTCTTTACAGGCAAGCATAAGCTCGTCGATACAGCAGGCCGCGTAGAACGCTTCAATACCAAGTTCGCGAAGCAGATCGCCGAACGTGAAGCGAAGAAGAACCAAGCTGCCCAGCCAGCCTAATCAGTTCTTCGACATCGATTTGTCAGATCCCCGGTTCGTAAGAATCGGGGTTTTTTTTATTGAGACGAAAATGTCATGAAGAGTTATGACTGATGGACCTTCATCACGCAAATACTTACTGGTCAAATAACCCAGTCGAGCAGCATCGACATCAATATCATGCGGTAGAATACCAACCATCGCCAACAGCGCTGGATCGATTTTGTTCGATTCCATCAACTTCAATGTCTTGATCAGCCCACCGACCAACTTGTCTAAGGTCATGTGATTTTCGCTCGCATATGCGCAAAGAAACAGGATGTTGGACTCTGAAGGTCGACATTCAGGTTCTCCGTCTTAAGTGTTCTCGAGATTGGTTATCATATATCATAAAACCGCGGCGTAAAAAAATCGTTCAACGGAAACCACCTTCCCTCATCTCCGTATCTTTGACGAATGCCAGCAACACTCGACCCCGATAAATTTCAGCAGATCGTCCTATTCGAAGATTGGACTGCCCAGGGGCGACCGTTCCTGCCACTGGGATATACGCATGCTCTGGCCGAGCTCAGAGTGGGGGCGTTCACGCAGCTTGAGCGGTTGCAAAGGTCTGCATGGCAAATTCCAATCACGCTCGATGTCCGCGAAGCTCGAAAGGAGCTTGCGCGAGAGCGATCTGGATTGAATGTCAATTCCCTACTTCCGAATCAGCGAACGCTCTTCCTCAATGCGCGTGTATTCCTGGACGAAACCCTCATCGCAGAAATCAATACGCTCGAATTGGACGATGCGCTGAACGCCAATGAATCAGGAAGTTACCAACGCAAGCGCGATTCGAAGGTCGCGATCTTTTCGGACAAAGGCACACGCTCAGAATCCGATCTTCTACTTGATTTTAACAAAGAGCGTTTCCTGATCGAGGTTAAACGCTCTCGCACCATCGATGCCAAACTCTTCCGTGGGCTGTGGGAGATGATTCACTTTAATTCAACTGCGATCAAAAGCGATAGAGCACTTGCTTCGTCTTCGCTTCGGAATTTCTCCGAGCACTCCCATGATTTCAATTATGTCGCCGCTCTCCAGCCTGAGAATGTCTGGCTCGGAGAGTCTGTAGATATCGCGCCGGGTGTTGTACTTGACGCAACGAAGGGTCCAATCATCCTGAACGATGGTGTGAAGATCATGGCGAATGCGGTCATCGTTGGACCATGCGTGATCGGGGCGAATTCACTTATTAAGATCGGGGCAAAGCTATACGAAGGAACAACGATCGGGCCTGTCTGCAAGGTTGGTGGTGAAGTTGAGAACTCGATCATCCTCGGCTATTCGAACAAACAGCATGACGGCTATCTCGGTCACAGCTATCTCGGTGAGTGGGTGAATCTGGGTGCGGATACAAATACGAGCGATCTCAAAAACGACTACTCGAATGTAACGCTGACCATCGAGGATCAAGCCTTCGAAACCGGCTCGCAGTTCGTTGGACTACTTATGGGCGATCATTCGAAGACTGCGATCAACTCGCAGTTCAATACAGGCAGCGTTGTGGGTGTGAGTTGTAATCTCTTCGGCGAAGGCTTCCCGCCGAAGTGGATACCAAACTTTACCTGGGGCGGCGCGGGAAAGTTTGAAGCTTATCGCATCGAGAAAGCGCTCGCAGTAGCGAGAACCGTCATGCAGAGGCGCGATAAGACGCTAAGCGCGGCAGATGAAGCGTTGCTTACAAGCCTCTCGCGAGAGAAGTAATTATTGTCCTTCGGCGAGTTCTTCGAGTACGATCGTATCGATTCGCTCAAGTGCTACTTTTACGGCTTGTCTGCTCGATGGCTTTATTGCGACCATTGGCAGGCGATAATTTTCGCGAATTAATCCCATCATAGCCAGGGCTGCTTTGACCGGACCCGGATTCGACTCAATGAAATTGACTCGCATGAGTTCGAGAAGTTCGTAATGGATCGCGCGAGCTTCATCGAATTGACAATTCAACGCAAAATTCACCATCCGGGAAAATTCACCCGGGACAATATTCGAAGTGACGCTGATCACTCCCTCGGCCCCGAGTGCGATAAGCGGAACAGTCAGATTGTCTTCACCTGACAACAGGCAAAATTCCTGCGGCGCATGTCGAATGATCTCCATGCACTGCGGAAGATCGGCGCTGGCTTCTTTGATCGCAACGACGTTATGGATCTCGGCGGTGCGCAGGGTAGTTTCTGCGTTCATGTTCGTCCCCGTGCGACCGGGTACGTTATAGAGCACGAGTGGAAGTCCGACATCAGCGATCGCCCGGAAATGCTGAAAAAGTCCTTCCGGAGTAGGCTTGTTGTAGTAAGGTGTTACAACAAGTCCAGCATCGGCGCCGGCGAGCATTGCTTCGCGTGTGTACTGGATCGAGGTCTTCGTATCGTTCGTGCCGGTGCCAGCAATGATGAGCGCGCGGCGGTCTACATATTCGACAACGGTATGAATGAATTGCAAACGTTCGTCGTGCGTGATCGTCGGATTCTCACCCGTCGAGCCGAGTGGAACGATCATCCCAACGCCTCCGGCAAGCTGATGATCGATCAGCTTCCGCAACGAATCATAATCGATCGAGCCATCTTTTGCGAATGGTGTAACGATCGCCGTACCTGTTCCTCGAATGATCTTCGGCATAATACTCAAACGCGCAATCCTAAAATTTTACTGAAAGAATTTCTTCGATCGATTCTTCGAATTGAAAGAATCCCGATTTACCAACGATCCACTCTGCAGCTCGAACAGCACCCATCGCAAATCCTTTTCGCGATCTTGCCCGATGCGTCAGTTCGATCGAATCGACATCGCTCTCGAAACCGACCGTATGCGTGCCCGTGATCGAACCGGCACGCAACGAACTCACGAGCAACGCATCTTTTTTCACGACTTCGTTCTGCGCGAGATCGTGAACGATCTTCTTCTTCGAAGGCATTGCTTCGATCATCACCCGTGCGATCTCGAGTGCGGTGCCGCTCGGATGATCCTTTTTCATCCGGTGATGCGCTTCGAGCACAAAAGCATCGTAATCCGCAGCATCCAGCAACCCGGAAGCGTTGCGAACGATCTGCAGGAACAGATTGACACCTATCGAAAAATTAGAGGCCACGATCGCGGCGGTCCCTGACTTCGCTACTAACTTTTCTGCCTCTTCGCGGTGCTCCTTCCAACCGGTCGTTCCGATCACCATCGGCAACTTCGCATCACATGCATGCTGCACATTCCCGAGCACAGCGACGGGCTCCGTGAAATCGATGATCACATTTGCACGCGAACCAACCAGTGATTCCTTGGTAATTTCTTCCGGCCTGTCGAATTTGGCCACGATCGAATGGCCACGCTCGAAGGCCGCGGCTTCGACTTCATGACCCATTTTTCCGTAACCGAAGAGTGCGATATTCATGGGAGCAAAAATACGAAGGAAGTGGGTCATGATGTCCAGTTGGACAATTCATTGCAAAGCAATGTGACTCGTAATTGCGACCGCTTTATCCAACGGCTCGAAAACGGGACGCTGGGACCATAATACTAACTCGAAAAAATTGTCAACAATATTTTCCTTTCACGAAACCTTTCTTTAAACCGTCGGTTACAGATCAGGCTTAACGACGGATGTCGTGTCAACAACTGTGACTTCGGGCGGGTCACTTTGTTTGTCGACTGAAGAACCATGTGACCTCAGCGCACGACTGTTCACAGGGTATATTCAAGATCCCTCCGCGCATAAATGTTCCATCAAGCCGGTCTTTTATTCGGACACACGAACAGGGAATGGGGACGTTTTCTTAAACGTGCAAATTCAACAACCTTGCGTCATTTGCGGCGAATAAACAAATGCAACCTATGAAATAAATTAAATCACTATCAGCTGTTTTGCTTCTCGGAGCATTCTTCTTTACGTCTTGCAAAACATCCAGCACAATTGCGGGCGCAGACTAGTATCATGGCCCCTATTTTCTGGCATATTCCGCGGGAACAGGAGTTTCGGTTTCGGACATAATTGCTGCCTACGACACATCCAATCTTGTTGGCGTTGTTCAGTTGTATCGGGAATCGCAATCGACCCTTGAACCAAACTCATCTGGCACTGTGTCGAGCTACACTGCAACTTTAGGATGGGGTAACGCATTCATGGCCAACTCCGCAGGTTATCCGACAGATATCACCGATGTGACAATCAATGCAGGCGAGTTCCTCCGCTCAGGGGTGGGTTCCTATGGTTATCCCAATCAAGACCTCGATATCTATACCGGCGGCGGTATTTACAATAAGATTAGAGTCGTCGGAGATACAACCTTTGGATCAAAATTAGACTCAGTCACTTTCGGGTCGCCCGTTTCCGCCGTTTGGCTTCTGCCAAGCGGCGGGTTTTTATTTGTCATTTGCCGTCTTATTCATAATCGCTCGACAAAGGAAGGAAGAATTTCGCAACACTCTGGCGGTATATCAAGCTGGTTCTCTTAGTATGTTTGTTTGGCGCGATCGCGTTCAAAACTGCCAATCTTGTATTCAACCCTGAATCTTCAGGTAGCACTCTTTTTTCTTCTGACTATTCATTTCTCTTCAACATCCTGATCTTACAGATTGCCTGGCTCGTATCTTATCCCTCCAAATCCTATAATTTTGCACGTCTTTTCGACATCTTCTCGGTGCCCATTCTTGTCTGGCAATCCGTCGGGAAACTTGGTTGTTATTCGGCAGGATGTTGCGCAGGAAATGTGTTAATCGGCTCGTGGATAATTCCTCTGCAAAGTACCGAGTCGACGTTGTTTGCCTTGTGTGCCGTAGCACTCTTTTGTGTACAGTCTGGGGTACGTCCCGTCGGTGTAATAAGCTTCCTCTATATCACATTTTACTGTTCCGAAAGATTTCTTGCCGAGATGGTTCGAACCGACACTGCCAAAATTTTCATTGGCTTCTCTACTTATCAATGCCTGTCTCTCGCCTTGTTCATCGCGGCGGTTCTACTTTATAAAATATTTCGGATTCGCCTAAGGAGACAATCCTCAATTGGTGAGCGATTTGAAGGAGGTCCTCTTAGGCTAAAGAGCGCGGCGCAGGTCGCTTGATCACTGCGTCAGCGACCAGATCACAATGTTCGTACCCATCTTGAGCGCCTCCTGACGCTTCGCTTCGGGGTCGCCATGCACATCGGGGTCGGCCCAGCCGTCGCTGGGATTCGTCTCGTAGGTGTAATAAACCGAGAGCCGCTTGCCGGAGAATAGGCCAAAGCCCTGCGGCTTCTTGCCATTGTGTTCGTGGATCTTCGGGAGGCCGTTCGGAAAATCGAAATGACAATGGTAGATCCCGTAGGAATATGGCAGCTCCACAAAATCCTGATCGGGAAAGACTTTCTTCATTTCCCGGCGCATCGGCTTGTCAATGCCGTAGTCATCATCGATGTAGAGGAATCCACCAGCATCGCAATAGGCTCGTAGTCGCTTCGCCTCGATGTCGGAGAACTCCATGTTTCCGTGACCAGTAATGAAGAGGAAGGGATAGTTAAAAATATCGTCGCTTGCCAGATCGACCCAGCCGTATTCCGGAGCGACTTCGATATTGCTGTTCTCTCGAATGAAGCGCAGCAAATTCGGCTCGCTCGAAGGATCGTTGTACCAATCGCCACCGCCAGCATATTTCAACCGGGCAATGCGAAACTGGGAAACGGTGCGCTGCGCAGACGTGCTGCCGGTCGATTGCGCTGAGGCATTCTGCACCAACAAAAACGAAAGGAAAAGAAGTAGTGGACGGATTATACGAGTTGTCATAGATATGAATTAGTTAGAACTCGCATGCAATTCGGGTTCCGTACTACGCCTTTACCACCCCAACAAATACGCAAAGATGAGCGGTGCGACGATTGTTGCGTCGCTTTCCACGATGAACTTCGGGGTCTCTTTCGAAAGCTTGCCCCACGTGATCTTTTCGTTCGGAACTGCGCCGGAGTAGGAGCCGTAGCTTGTTGTCGAATCGGAGATCTGACAGAAGTAGCCCCAGAACGGGATGTCATGCATTTCCATATCCTGGTAGAGCATGGGTACTACGCAGATCGGGAAATCACCGGCAATGCCGCCGCCGATCTGGAAAAATCCGACTCCCTGCCCTGCCGAATTATCGATGTACCACTTCGCAAGCCACGTCATGTATTCGATTCCGGAGCGCATGGTTCGTGGGTTCAACTCGCCCTTGATGCAATAACTGGCGAAGATATTTCCCATTGTCGAATCCTCCCAGCCAGGTACGATGATCGGGAGATCGCGCTCGCATGCGGCGAGCATCCAGCTATCTTCAACTGGAATTTCATAATGCTCTTCGAGATCCTTCGAGCGCAAAAGCTTGTACATGAACTCGTGGGGGAAATAACTCTCGCCGGCTTCCTGAGCAGCTTTCCATTGCTTGACGATGTGCTTCTGGATTCTGCGGAAGGCTTCCTCTTCGGGAATGCAGGTGTCGGTCACACGATTGAACCCGTGCTCGAGCAGATCCCATTCATCAGAAGGCGACAAATCGCGGTAGTGAGGTACGCGTTTGTAGTGTGTGTGCGCCACCAAGTTCATAATGTCCTCTTCGAGGTTCGCGCCGGTGCAGCAAATGATGTCGACCTTACCCGCTCGAATGATCTCCGCCAGCGATTTCCCAAGCTCCGCAGTGCTCATTGCGCCTGCAAGTGTGATCATCATCTTGCCACCTTTCGTCAGGTGCATCTCATATCCTTTCGCAGCATCGACCAGCGCAGCCGAATTGAAATGGAGGTAATGCTTTTCGATGAATTGCGAGATCGGTCCTTTGGTCGTCATAGTGGTCGGTGGTGAAGCGTACGAAACAGCGCTGCCTCCCGATTTTCTCCCATGATTCAAGGCAATCTTTCAGACCCCGTTGGCGTACTCATTCAAACAGATTCTTTAAGTTAAATTCAGCGAAGCATGTACCGAGAAAAAGCGAACCTCGCCTGCACGATGCCGGCAAAGACCACCCTCAACGTTCTTGTGCTCAATGCATCACTCCAACACAAGCCACACATTTCGAATACGGAAGAACTTTCGAATCTCGTCCTGAAGGAAATGCAAACCCATTGCTCGATCGAGTCGAATGTCATCCGCTTGTCCGACAAAAAGATCGACGTCGGGCTCGATACTCGCGAATCCGCAAAAGACGAATGGCCAGCTATCGCAAAACAGATCAGGGCTGCAGACATCATTCTCTTTGCGACGCCGATCTGGTGGGGCGGACGTTCAAGTTTGATGCAACGCGTTATCGAGCGAATGGACGCCTTTGACGAAGAGTATCACAAAACTGGGATCAGTCCAATGTATAATAAGGTCGCTGGAATCGTCATCACCGGAAGCGAGGATGGCGCACTGCACACGATGGGGACGATCATGATGGTGCTTACCTGGATGGGATTCACCTTACCTCCCGAATGCGCAGCCTATTGGGTAGGTGAAGTCGGTCAGGATCCAAAAGGAGATGCCGCAAAGCGTCGCAAAAGCAAGGCAACAAAAAAGATGGCCACCAATCTTGCCCGGAATCTCGTGTACTATGCTCAACTTTTGAAGCTTCATCCGCTGAAGCCAGTGCCCGCGAAAAAGTAGCAAAAATTGGTAAGCGACCCTATTGTTTAATGGTTTATGGCATCCCCGCAACAAAATCTCGATAATAGCCGCACTCTTTGATCACTTCTTCAGCGTATTGCGTGTCGCTGAACTTTGATTTCAGAAGCGCGAAATTGTTGCGATGAAGTTTGTGCGCGTCGAGTCGAAATTGATGGTCGAGTGAATCGTAGCGACCAGAATTTCCGTATCGATCGAGCGATGGTTCGATAGCCGTTTGTTTTGCCCATCGCTCATCGAGGTAGGCATAATATTCTCCGACCTCACATCTCGCTGCCATCCAGACGTCGCGGGCTGCTCGTTCGCGGTCTGGTTCGAGGCTGAGTGCCCGCTTAAAGCGATCGTATGCGTGATTGACGAGTGACGAATCGCTGAGATCGATGCGCTCGGTGGCGAAGTATCGATCCGAATAGGCCGGCGACCAGGATCGCGAAACGATCAGCCACGAATTTCCTACAGCTGTGAGATTGATGAGTCCGACTCCAAGTAGATAATTTGCCCTCGCGCTTGTGGCAGGATCGGATGAAGCCGCATCTTTCTGCAGTGCGACCATTCTTTCCGCGAACGTGAGCGGAGTGTAACGAATAGTGTCAGCCGGT